>DASUUP010000182.1:0-3849 GCA_036373995.1 Acidimicrobiia bacterium | reverse complement strand
GTGCTTCGGGTCCGAACCACTTGACACCCAACTCTTCGAGCGTTCCGTCCAATTCCATGGCTGCGAGAGCCTGGTTGACGGGTTCGACGAGCTCTGAGCCCTGCGGGAAGATGAACCCGAGGGGATCGGACTGCAGCGGATCATCGATCGTCTCAATCTGGTCGGCGTTCGCGCCTATGTATCCGATCCCGGCCTGATCGTCGATAATCACCACGTCGACGTCGCCGGCGATGAGGGCTTGGATTGCCAGCCCGAACTGGTCGAACGCCTGGATGCGGTCCTCGCCGACCAGTTCCGCGGCCAGTTCGAAGTTCGTGGTGCCCACCTGAGTAGCCACAATGGCGTCCGAGTTGATGACGTCGTCCGCAGTCTCGACGCGATCGTCGCCCAACTGCTTGATGAACTTCTGCTCGACAATCATATATGCGTTGGAGTAGTCGACGATCTCCATCCGATCTTCGGTGATCGAGATGCCGTCGGCGGCAGTGTCGAGCTCACCCTGGGCAACCTGGTCGATCACAGCGGGCCAAGCGGACTCGACGAACTCGGGAACGCAATTGAGGCGCTCACATATGTCATTCCAGGCGTCATAGTCCCAACCCGTGGGCTCGGTCTCGCCTTCGGGGATGAAGTTGAACGGGAGATAGGCGTTCTCGACACCCACCGTCACGGTTTCACCGCCGAGGTCGGGGAGGGCTGCCTCGGCCTCGGTGGTCGTTGTCGCTTCCGCCGTCGTGGTGGTTTCCTCACCAGCAGTGGTCGTCGTGGCCTCATCGGCCGTGGTGGTCGTGGTGTCCACGGCGGCCGTGGTGGTCGTACTGTCGACGTCGTCGTCGGACCACGGGCTCCAGATGAGCAGCAGAATCACCGCCACAACCGCTACACCGACTCCGATCCATACGTTTCTGTTTTCCATTTTTGGGTTCCTCCTCTAGAACCAGGTCGCGAGCGTATATGCGACCATGGGGTTGTTGCCATTCGGTTTCCCTCGCACTCCGTCACGACCTCGGGCTAGGGTCGCGACCCTGTGCGCCGATCCTTGTCAGCGCACCCATTGATCGATGGAGGATCTATGAAGAGATACAGACTCTTGGTGGCGTTGGCCGCTCTGACCCTGGTATTCGCTGCCTGTACCGACGCGGGTGGTGAAGACGACACCACGACCACCGCTGAGCCCGATGGCGGAGGTGACGGCAACGGCGACGGAGACGATGGCGGCTCGCTTCTGGACGATGTTCAGGCCCGAGGCGAATTGAACTGCGGCACCCGCGACGCCTTTCCTGGATTTGCAGTCCTGACCGAAGACGGAGATCACGTCGGGTTCGACTCTGACTTCTGTCGGGTGATCGCAGCTGCAGTTCTCGGTGACGCCGAAGCCGTCAACCACGTCGATCTGGAGACGGCAGACCGCTTCACCGCCCTGCAGTCGGGTCAGATCGACGTCCTGGTCCGCAATACCACCTGGACCGCCGGCCGAGACGGCACTGAAGGAGCCACATTCCTGCAGGTCAACTATTACGACGGCCAAGGCATGATGGTCAATACCGGTGAGTTCGACAGCGTCGCCGAGATGGACGGTGTGGTCATCTGCTCCGCCGGCGGCACCACCACTGAGGGTGACGCCGCTACGGAGGCGGCCCGCCTGGGGCTCGACTGGGAAATTCGATCATTCCCGGACACCGATCTATTGCAGGAGGCGTTCCAGGCCGGTCAGTGTGACGGATGGACATCCGACCTCAGCCAGCTCACCGGACTCCGCTCGGTCTACCCGGATGGCCCGGAGTCGTTGACGATCCTGCCGGAGGTGTTCTCCAAGCAACCACTGGCCCCTGCCGTGCTCGACGGCGATACAGCCTGGGCGCAGGCCGTCAATTGGGCCATCATTGCCACCATTCAGGCAGAGGAGTTCGGAATCACGTCCGAGAACGTCGACGACTTCCTCGACTCCGACGACGTCAACATCAGACGTTTCCTGGGACAGGAGTTCGAGGACGACGAGGGCAACACCACGACCTTCGACCCCGGTCTGGGTCTTCCTCTCGATTTTGCCTACCAGGTGGTCAGCCAGGTGGGCAACTACGGGGAGATCTTCGACGAGCACCTGGCTCCGCTGGGTCTCGAGCGAGGTCTGAATGCTCTATGGACCGATGGCGGGCTGATGTACGCAATGCCCTATAGGTAAAGACTATGAGTTCGGGGCGATCCAACGGCTCGCCCCGGACCACCTTCTGAATGACGACATCCGAGGTTCCAGCGCGGCCGCCATTCTATCGGAATGTGCGCGTCCTCTCATGGGCGTTTCAACTCTTCGTCTTCGCCGTGGTGGCCGCCATTTTCTTCTGGCTTTGGGGCAACTTCACCCGTAACACCGCGGCGAGTGGCATACCCACGAGCTTCGACTTCCTGTCCAATCCCGCCACTTTCACCATCCCCGGCGCCGACTTCTCAGCCAACGAACCGGTCCGCAATGCATACATCGTCGGTCTGCTCAACACACTGCGCGTTTCGGTGGTTGGGATCATCCTCGCCACGGTTCTGGGGACGCTCATCGGAATCGGCAGGCTGTCACGCAACTGGGTCGTGAGCCGGCTCAGCGCGGTCTACGTGGAGCTCTTCAGAAACATCCCGCTCCTGGTCCTGTTGACCTTCGTGTTCTTGGGCGTGGTTCTGCAGTTCATGCCCCCGATCGCCGAGGCATGGACCCCGTTTGGGTGGTTGGCAGTCTCCAATCGAGGGATTGGAGTTCCCTGGTACGACGGCGTCACCGGATGGTCCTTGGTCGTCGTTATTACGATCGGGGCCACCGGCTGGTGGCTGATCGCTCGCTGGCGGCAACGAGTCTTCGAACGGACGGGCCAGCCATCACGGGCCGGTCTTCTTGGCGGATCGTTCTTCGTCATGACGCTTGTAGTCGGCTGGATCGTTCTCGGCGGCATGCTCAGCCTGCCCAAAGTCGACGGACGCCAGATCGCAGGTGGAATTCGAGTCGATCCTTCCTTCTTCGCGATCCTCATTGCTCTCGTCATCTACACGGCCAGTCACATCGCCGAGATCGTTCGGGGGTCGATCCAGGCCGTTCCCAAGGGACAGGGTGAGGCCGCGGCGGCGCTGGCTCTGAGCGGGTTCCAGAGAATGTGGAAGGTGATCCTGCCGCAGGCCATGCGCATCGCCATCCCGCCGTTGGGCAATCAGTATCTCAACCTGATCAAGAACTCATCGCTGGGCGCGGGCTTCTCGTATTTCGACATCACAAACGTCACCCAAATCACCGTGGGCAATGGGTCGCCCGCCGTGCCCGCCTTTTTCCTCGCACTCGTTTTCTACGTAATCATCTCCCTGGTCACGTCGTCTCTCGTCAACGTGGCGAATAGACGCTTCAAGCTGGTGGAGCGATGAGCGCTCGCTCGCCGGCCGCCGATCCGAGTTGGAGTGGCGTCGCCTACCGATGGGCGCGGAAGAACCTGTTCCGCACTTGGCTCGACGCAATCATCACGCTGTTCTTCGGTGGCGTCGGTCTCTACGTCTTCGTCAGATTCCTGGCGTTCGTCTTCGTCACCGGCCGGTGGGGGATAATCGACGTCAACCTGCGTCTATTGCTCGTCGGGAGATGGCCGAGCGACGAGCTGTCTGTCATTGGCATCTCGGTGGTGGTACTTGGGCTCTGGGGTGGGCTCATCGCCGGGATCGTTCACGGGCGTCAGGTTCGACGAGGGACTTCGGTGGTAGCGAGTATGTCGATGAGCCAGCGCGTCAGCGATTTGGTCCGCCGTTTCGGGCTGATCATCGGCACGGTCCTACTGATGCTGGCGTTGACCGATACACCAGGCCCGTGGCTGATGGCAAGTGCGA
>DASUUP010000181.1:0-7568 GCA_036373995.1 Acidimicrobiia bacterium | reverse complement strand
GCCGCGGGCTGATGGGAACTCCAGCCGTTCACATTCGTCCCGGCAATCCCGATTTCCTCGATCTCCCCTGGGAGCTCGAACTGAACGACTGGGATCATGAACGCCTGGTCACCATGCCGACCGGCATCCATCGCCATCCCGTGGCTTTCGTCGCGTACACCGAGGGGATCTACGTGATCAAGGAACTGAGTCGGCGGAAGGCGGTCGGCGAATACCAAGTGCTGCGCTCGCTCGAGGAGCAGACGGCGCGGACGGCCCGCCCGGCCGGGCTCGTCGAGCGGAAGTGGATCGATCCCCAAGATGAGGGGGCCGCAGCGGTCATCACCCGCTACGTCGATCATGCCTTCCCATACCGTCGGCTGGTCTCCGGGGCCGGCTTCGGAGCACGTCGAAAGCACATGGCCGACGCCCTCGCCGGCCTGTTCGTCGAACTCCACATTGCGGGCTGCTATTGGGGCGATTGCTCCTTGTCCAACGTGCTCTACCGTTTCGACGCCGGGCAGATCGAGGCGATCATGATCGACGCCGAGACTTCGGAGCTGCACGAGACTCTGAGCGAAGGGCAACGTCGGCAAGACATCGACATCATGATCGAGAACGTCGCCGGGGAGATGAGCGACGTCGCCGCCGAGATTGGCGAGGACATCGAGTCGGCGGACATCGAGCTCGGCCTCGAGATCGCCCACCGATACGACGCCTTGTGGCACGAGCTGACCGAGGAGCTGGTCATCACTCGGAACGACGTCTACCGGATCCGTGAGAGGACCGCTCGTATAAACGAGCTCGGATTCTCCGTGGAGGACATAGACATCACGCCACACGAAGACGGAAGCCATGTGCGGATGATCACCAACCTCGGAGGGAGGACCTACAACTCCGACACCCTGCATGAGAGAACCGGAATCGAGGCATCCGAGAATCAGGCACGTCTGATCCTCAGCGATTTGAACTACCACCTTGCGAAGCAGGGGGACATCACCGCCACAGGCAAGACGGTCGGGACCTTCAAATGGCTCACCAGCTACTACGAGCCCCTGCTTGCCCGCATGGCTTCCGAGTGGCCAGGCGAGGATCCGATCCAGGGATACTGCGACTACTTGAACCACCGCATCGAGATGGCTACTCGCAAACAGGCCGACGTCGACTCTTTCGAAGCCTATGACGACTGGGCGCGATCTGGCTTCCCCGGCTTCGACCCTGAGAAGAGTTGACGTCTACCCGAGCAGCTCGTATGCCGTGGTCGGGTCAGGCGGTGGCTACCGCCGGCGCCTTCACCCCGATCCGAGCCCCGCTCGCAGGATCGAAGAACAGCAGCTTGTCGCAGTCCACCGTCAGGGCAACCGTCTCGCCGTGCTTCACCCTCAGGTCAGGGCTCACCCGCGCGATGAAGTTGGTGGTGTCACCCAGCGAGGACGCATCCTGGCCAGAGTCGGCCAACAGCTCCTCGATATCAGGTGTGATCACCGGGCTTCGGTTGACCGTGAAGTGGATGTACGTGTCGGCGCCGAGCATCTCGGTGACCTCGACTTGCGCCTCCAGGGTGCGATCCGGGTCGTGACCGGCCACCGATGCGGCCTCCAGGTTGTTTGGGCGAATGCCGACCACGATCTCCTTGTCCGTCCAGTTCTCGATGCCGGGGTGTTTCTGGAGCGCCGCCGGACTGACCAGCAGCCGGGTTTGAGGCAGTACCGCCCACACATCGTCACCCTCGCCCAGCTCGAGGTGACCGTATGTCAAGTTCATGGATGGGCTCCCGATGAACCCGGCGACGAATAGGTTGTCGGGGCTGTCGAACAGCTCGGTGGGCGGACCCACCTGCTGCAGGTTGTAAGGCGCGCGCGCAGATACGGCTCGCAGCACCGCCACTCGATCTCCCAATGTCATGGCCTCGACCTGATCGTGGGTCACGTACACGGTCGTGGTGCTGAGACGAGCGTGGAGCCTTTCCAGCTCCGAGCGCATCTGGACGCGCAGCTTTGCATCGAGGTTGGAGAGCGGCTCGTCCATCAGATAGGCGGCCGGCTCGCGGACTATGGCCCGGCCCATGGCCACGCGCTGGCGCTGACCACCGGAGAGTGCCTTGGGCTTGCGATCGAGATACTCTCGGATCTCCAGCACGTCGGCGGCCTCGTGG
The DNA here is from genome assembly GCA_036373995.1 of Acidimicrobiia bacterium. Lineage (GTDB taxonomy): Bacteria > Actinomycetota > Acidimicrobiia > Spongiisociales > ZC4RG35 > JANQRA01. Next base: position 5,434 of record DASUUP010000181.1, on the reverse strand, counting down.
ACGCGACGCTCGATCTCCTTCTTGTCCATCTTCCGCAGCTTGAGCCCGAATGCCATGTTTTCGTAGACACTCATGTGGGGATACAAGGCGTAGTTCTGGAACACCATCGCGATATCCCGATCCTTGGGAGGGATGTCGTTGACGACCCGGTCGCCGATCTTCATCACCCCTTCGGATATCTCTTCGAGCCCGGCGATCATCCGCAGGATCGTCGACTTGCCACAGCCGGATGGTCCGACCAAAACGAGGAATTCACCATCTTCGATCTCGAGGTCGACACCCCCAACGGCGCGAGTGCCACCGTCATAGATCTTTCCCAGTCCTTCCATAGTTATCGCGGCCATGCGTCATGCTCCTCCTGGGCAAACTGACGATCGAAACCTAGTCAAGATCACAGCGCCGCGCTCCGTTGTGGGGTAATCCGGCCGAATCGCGGACTTTTGACCGGGCCGATGACGTTTCCAGAGTTGTGAGTCGCTTGGCTTCGACCGGTCTCCTGATCCTGGCTTTTGCCACCTCCCTCGCCGCCGGTGTTTTGTTGTTGGGCAGCGACCCCGACGGTGGAGATGCGGTAGAGGCGACTGCTTCACCGCTCGTGTAGGAGATCGAGCGAGATCCCGATGTCCCTGACTTGCCCTTCGATGACAATCCTGACCCCTCACAGTGCGGCATCCCGGTGCAATGGGGCGAGGTGAACAACCAGGCATGGCTATCGGGGAACTGGGAAGACGAACTGATCCAGCCCGAGGTGCTCCTCTACGAGAGCCACCTCCGCACCAGTGTGGTGGGCGGGGCCCCACACGGCACGGAAGTCGAGATCGTCCTCTTCCAGGAGAATCCGATACTCGACTATTACTACGTCCAGATCAGCACCGAGGACACGTCTTCTTCGGCCGGGTGGGTCCCGGAGCACTTCCTCTCTTTCGATCCGGTGGCGTGAAGTCAGGAGCCCTACGCTCCCCACCGTGACCGATGATCGCCAGAAGGAGCCAAATCTTCGCCGCCGTTGGCTTGCCGTGATCCTCGCCACGGTCCTGATGCTCGGGGCCTACCTCATGTTCATATGGGCGTTGGTGGTGGCCTCGGGTGACGAGATCTCTTTCGCGGGTGGGATTCTCGGCGTGGGACTGGGTCTGGTCCCGGCCGTATTCGCCGTCGCCGCCTGGGTCTCTCAACACCCGCACGCCCTTGGGGCATCGCTGATCGCCTGGGGACTGTGGGTCTTGCTGGCCATCCCCATCGGGTATTTCAATCTGCCGCTCGGTCTCGTGGCCGGGTTCGGCGCGGGAGGTGTAGCCGCCTTTCGACTGGGACGCCATCACGATCGCAAGTCGCGGGTCGTGGCTGTGGCTCTTACCCTCGTCTACACCCTCGCCCTCCAGCGCTTGTTCCCATCGGTCGCTCTCTTCGCCGCGGCGCCTCTGCCCTTCTTGGCCGTCGCGCTGGCCGATACCTACCGGGAGCGCTTCTCCGAATGAGGGCAATCAGCCCTTGACGGCTCCGGCTGTGAGCCCGCCGATGATCCGCTTTTGGAAAATGAGCACGAGGGCGATGAGCGGGACGGTCACGAGCACAGCAGCCGCCATGATCTCCCCGAATGGCTCCTGACGGGAGACAGTGCCGGTGAACAAGGCGATGGCCACCGGGATCGTCCGGGCATCCGGCTCGATCGTGGTGAATGTCAAGGCAAACAGGTACTCATTCACCGCCGCTATGAACGCGAGCAATCCGGTCGTCACCAGAGCCGGGGCTGTCAACGGCAGCAAGATCATCCGGAACGATTGGAACGGCGTAGCCCCGTCGACCTGGGCGGACTGCAACAGGTCCATGGGCAACTGCTGGAAGAAGGAGGTCAGCACCCACACCGTGAACGGCAGAGTGAACAGCAAATAAGAGAGAATCATCGATGGTATCGCCGGTATATCGAAGTTGAGGATGACCGCGTAGAGCCCTGTGAGCACCGCCACCTGGGGAAACATCGTCATGGAGAGAATGAGGTAGAGAGAGGGCGTTTTCCCTCTGAAGCGCAACTTCCCGAGCGCAAAACCGGCGAACGACCCGATGACAAGCGCAATCACGGTCACGGTGACGGCGACGATGGCGCTGTTCTTGATCGCATTGATGAAGGTGGGATTCTGGAAGACCGCGTCATAGTTCTGGAACGTGATCGCTATGTCCCCTGTCGCCGGATCCCTCGGGATGAAAGTCGCCGGCGTCATCCGCAACTGTGACTCGGTCTTCAGCGACGAATTGATGGCCCAGTAGAAGGGGAACAGGAGGAAGACTGCGATCAGCACGATGAGAGCCCAGAAGCCGATCCTGCCGAGGAGGTTCTTCCTGCGGCGGCGGGCGGCGAAGTCGCGTTCCCGCATCTCGATGCGCTCGGCCGTGCCGGCCGCAACAGTGTCAGTGGGGACGTCAGTCATCTTCGGCCAGTCCCAAGCTTCTGATGTAGAGGATGGCAAAAATCGTGATTATGAAGAAGATGACCACCGACGCGGCCGACGAATAGCCGAGCCGTTGGCTGTCTATCAGCTCGTAGTAGGCGAAACTCGCCATCGAGTACTTCCGCTGGGCGAACACAATCTGAAAGAGGTCGAAAACGCGCAGCGCATCGAGTGTGCGGAAGACCAGGGCCACCGCCAAAGTGGGTTTGAGTAACGGCAGGGTGACCGATTTGAACTGGCTCCACCAACTGGCGCCATCGACTTCAGCGGCCTCGTAGAGCTCGTCGGGAATCAAGGCGAGACCGGCCAAGAGAAGGAGTGCCATGAACGGTGTGGTCTTCCAGACATCGATGATGATCGCTGCGGGCAACTGAAACGACTCGTCGGCCAGGAAGGGGGTCTGTCCATCGGACAAACCCAGATTCTGGAACACTACGTTGAAGAATCCCGCCCGGGTATCAATGAACATCCACTCCCAGATCCGCGAGCTGACCGCCGTGAGAATCGCCCAAGGAACGAGCATCGCCGCCCGCATTACGCCACGGCCTCGGAAGGGTTGGTTGAGCACCAACGCGATCCCCAGCCCGATGATCGTCTCCAGCGCAATGGTCGAGACGGTGAAGATGAGCGTGTCGAAGATGCTGAGAATGAAGTCGGGATCGGTCGCTCCCAGGACGTATTGATTTCCGAACAAGCCAAATGTGAACACATTGCGATAGCGCCTGGGCTCGCGCGGTAGCGCTTCGACAGGAGACTCGTATTGTGGTTCACCCGTCTCCGGGTCGATGACCGGCTGTCCCGACTCGTCGAGCTCCGGATCGAGCTCGACGAAGCTGATGCTCAGCAGGTCCGAGTAGTTCTGAAAGCCAACGAAGTTCGTGTCGACATCGCTTGCGAAGGTGTCATCGGTGAAGCTCGAGTAGAAGACCGATCCCAACGGATAGAACGCGATCGCGACCAGGACCACCAAGGTCGGAACCAGCAACCAGTAGGCAAGTCGCTGCTCTCCCTTGGCCAGTTTGCTCTGTCGTCGCCGTCGCTTCGGCTTCTCTTCGGTAGCTACCGCCACTTCACTACTCACTCACTGATCTGAAAGTCGATACAAGCACACCAGGCTCATCGAATGTCGGCTGGATGGGCGAAAAAAGGGGGAGACCCAGGGATGGGTCTCCCCCTTCGTGTCGTTGGCGTCCTGTTTACGGACTGCCGGTGGGGAAGCCCGTCATGTCTTCCAGGTCGAGCTCGAGCTCGAGGAAGGCATCCTCGGCATCCGCACCACCCGTCAACACACTGTGCACCGAGTTGAAGAACAACGACGAGACGTCGCTGTAGCTCGGTGCCGTGACTGTGGACGGCCGTGCCACCGCATTGGTAAACACGTCGAAGAGGTCGCCAAAGAACGGGTTGGCGTCGATGACTTCCTGATCGTCGTACAGGGACGCGATCGTTGGGTTCAACGAGTAGTCGACGGCCCTGATCTTCTGCTGTTCTTCATTGGCCATGAAGAACGCCAGTCGAGCTGCCTCCTCGGGATGCGCCGAGTAGGCGGAAACGGCGAGCTGCCATCCGCCCAGAGTCGCTGCACTCTGGCCTGCAGTCACCCCTGGAAGAGGCGAGACGTCGAACATCCCGGCAATCGGGCTGTCGTCGGCATTACCCAGCGAGTAGGCGTACGGCCAGTTGCGCATGAAGGCGGCGTTGCCTGCCTGCCACACGCCACGAGCATCCTCTTCGCCGTAGGCGGTGACGCCTGGAGGCGAGATCGTTCCCACCCAACCAGCGGCCTGGTCGACGATGTCGATCGCGGCCTGGTTGTTGATGGTGATGGTGCCGTCGGGCTCGATTATCGAGCCGCCACCTGCAGAGGCGACCCATTCGAGTGCGTCACAGGTGAGGCCCTCGTAGGCGTTACCCTGCCATACGTAGCCCCAGAAGTCCTCATTGCCTTCTGCTCGCTCGCCATCCTGGATCGTCTGAGCTGCCGCTTCAAGATCGTCCCATGTCTCCGGCGGCTCCAGGTCGTATTTCTCGAGGAGATCGGTCCGGTAATAGAGCAATCCGGCGTCGGTGAACCATGGGATACCGACCAGCTCTCCGTCGACCGTGTTGTTCTGGACGATCGCCGGGAAGTGATCCTCCGCGATCTCCGCTCCGGTGCGACCTTCGGAGTCGGTCATGTCGTTCAGGTCGATGAAGTGCTCGGCGAGATCACCGGGCCAGATCACGTCGATCTGGAACACGTCACCTTCCGATGACTGCGCTTCGAACAGCTGCAGGTAGACCCCGAGCCTGTCCTCGACGAAGTCCGGTGTGGAGACGACCTCCACCGTGATCCCGGGATTCTCGTCCATGAACGCCTGAGCGATCCGCTCGGTGCTCTCCAGCTCCGCTCCGACATTGCCTGCGAAGATGCGAAGAGTCATATCTCCATCTCCGCCGGCGGCAGTGGTGTCGGTCCCACCGTCGGCGGTGGTGTCGGTCCCACCGTCGGCCGTGGTATCGGTCACACCGTCGGCCGTGGTGTCCGTGCCCTCGTCATCTCCACCACACGCGGCGAGGATCATCGCCAGACCCAAGAAGATTGCCAACCATCGTTTATTCATATATTCCTCCTTCACGGGCACACGCCCATCTCCGGGAAGTTACACATCGCGTGACACCTATGCGGAGGACGCGATTTCGGCAGCGGCCCGGCGCGCTGCAGAGACCTACGGGTTGTTTGTTGGCTCGATCAGGGCGAACACTGCTATCACCGACCCAAGACGCCCGGTCGAGCCCGCGCTATTGCTTGTACTCGGCGGCGAACCCGACTCTGCCCTCGAACCAGCTGGCGACGAGTTCCAGCAGGGCAGCGGAGCCGATGACTCCGCCAACGATGAAGCCCAAGGGGTTTCCCGCTAGCACCGCTAGTGCCCAACCACCTGCTCCTACCGCGCCCAACCAGCGGCGCTGCTTGGCGACGCGCTCTCCTTCATGGAGTTCCTCAG
>DASUUP010000180.1:0-2874 GCA_036373995.1 Acidimicrobiia bacterium | reverse complement strand
CATCGACTCGTCGACCGTGCTCGCTCCCGACTCGACGACGCCGTCGGTGGGGATTCTCTCCCCGGGCCGGACGATCAGACGGTCGCCGGGGATGATCTCGTCGATCGGGACCCGTTTCTCCCCGGACGAGGTGAGAAGCGTTGCCTGGATGGCGCCGAGCTCCAAGAGCCGATGGACTGCTGACGAGGCACGGCCCTTGGCGCGGGCTTCGAACACCTTCCCGAGAGTGATCAGGGTGATGATCATCCCCGCCGTCTCGAAGAAGACGCTGTCCATCGATCGCAAAGCCGCCAACGAATAGGAGTACGCCGCCAGCGACCCGAGGGAGATCAGGGTGTCCATGTTGGCCGAACCGCTCTTGGCCTGCTTCCAGGCCCGTTGGTGGTATTGCGCTCCCGCCCAGAACACCACCGGAGTCACCAGGGCCCCCTGAAGGATGGAGTTCCACAGGGCGTGAGGACCGATCAGATGGAGCACCATGGCCGGGACCGTGAACACCAGGGCGGTCCAGAACCTACGCCGTTGCAGACGTTCCTCTTCGGAGTACATCTCGACGACGTCGCGTGCCTCCTCGCCGGCGCGATGGACGCTCAGGCCATAGCCGATCTTGTCCACTGCAGCCGACAGGGCATCGGCGTCGATCGATCCATCGGTACGTACCGAGGCCGTGGCGCCGGCGAGATTCACCGCTGCGTTCTCCACGCCCTCTTGGCGGCTGAGGACGCGCTCGACGCGAACCGCGCAGGTGGCGCAGGTCATCCCATCGACGTCGAAGAGGAGCGTCTGAGAGTTATCCGAAGACGGCGTAGCCCTGCTCCTCGATTGTCTTTTTGATGGTGTCGAGGTCGACCGATGCCTCGTCGAAGGAGACGTCGAGGGTGGCATCGGGCACCGATACCTCGACGCGGTCGACACCGCCGAGATTCCCTACGGCTCCCTCGAGGCTCGTCTTGCAGTGATCGCAGTGCACCTCGGGCACCTGGAGTGTCGTGCTGGTCGTCATTTGCTTCCTTTCGGGATGGTTTGACAGCGGTTGGGGTCGTTGCAGTCTTTCGGGTCCAACGATCTGGCGCGCCCGATGATCTCGGTGATCCGGGATCTGGTTCGTTGTAGCTCTTCCATCTGGCGGTCGACTTCTGCCAGTTGCGACTCCAGCGAGTCGATGACGTGGCCGCACGTCGACTCGCCGCTGTCGCGCAGTTCGAGGATCATCTGGATCTCGAGCAGGGAAAACCCCGCCGACTGTGCTTCCTGGATGAAGGCAATCCGTTCGGCAACCGCAGGTGTGTACCTGCGGTAACCGTTGGCAGCGCGGTCTGGCTGTGGCAGGACCCCGAGGTCCTCGTAGTAGCGAATCGCCTTGGTGGAAAGGCCGGTCCACTCGGCCAGCTGCCCGATTTTCATACGGGACCAGCCTATCACAGAAACCTTCCAGCAAACTAGCAGGTTCGGGGAAGGGTCCCATCGGCATCTGTGAGTGAAATCCCCCGTTTTCCGGAAACTCTGGCCAGAAGTAAGAGACGGAATCTGAGAAGGCCCCCGGCTGATTGCCGGAGGCCTTCAATATCGAGCTGTCGACGGCCCTACTCGCTGCTGTCGACGATCTTGCCCCTCACTCGGGGGAACCGCACCGGCGCGTGGGCGTGGCAATACTCCGCCTTGTTGTACTGCGAGAGCCGGGTCTCACAGCCCTTCTTGGCGCATACGCGACCGGTGGCAAATCGCTTCGATGGGCGGGTCATGCCTTTGATCGCTGCACCTCTTACTGTGTCTGTCATTATTGGCCCCTCCTGGTCTGGGCCGGCACTACTCAATCTATCGGGTTTTCCGCGTAGATTCCTGACCCAAAAGGTTACAAACCTTGATCGTGCACTCAATAATTGTGCGTGCCGGAAAGCTAATTGGGAGTAAAACTCCCGTTAGAAATCGGTAATTAGACGTCGGGGACGCGTTATCCGGTTCCCTCGATACCGAGTTTTCTGAGAAACGCTTCTTTATCTGGTTCTCTTCCCAGGAAGTTTAGAAGCATCTCGGCGGCATCCAAAGTGCCACCCTTGGCCAGGACCTCGTTGCGGTAGGCCATACCCACCTCGGGATTGGTGACCCCCTCTTCCTCGAAGCGGGAGAACATGTCGTCGCCGAAGACCTCGGCCCACATGTACCCGTAGTAACTGGCGTCGTATCCGCCCATCAGGTGCCCGAATGACGCTAGGGCGAACGTCCCCTCATGCGGCGGGAGCAACGTGATCTTCGATCCTTCCTGATAGATGGTGTCGATATCCCGATCCGGACCACCATGCAGCTGCTGGTCCCACCATCCGTAACACATCTGCCGGAGTTGCCACATTGCCTTGTTGAGCAACCGGGCCGCCACGAGTTGCTCCACGAGACTGGTCGGGATCGGCTCTCCCGTCTCGTGATGACGCGCGAAGCGTTTGAGGACGTCGCTCCGCCAGATCCAATGCTCCATGATCTGGCTGGGAGCCTCCACGAAGTCACGTTCGGTGCTCGTGCCCGAGAAGCGGGCGAGCTCTGTCCGTCCCAGGTTCTGATGGAGGACATGACCGAACTCGTGGAACAAGGTCTCCACCTCACCGTGCTGGAGAAGAGAAGGCTGATCCTTGGTCGGTTTGGTGAAGTTGGCCACCATGGCACAGATCGGGTTCTGGTAGGTGCCGTCTTCGAGCAGGCGGCTGCGGATGAGCGGAAACTCGGCGGCGTGGCCGTACTTGCCTTCGCGGGGGAAGAGATCCAGATAGAACCGGGCGATCTCCTCTCCGGTCTCGGCGTCATCGATGGCGTAGAACTCGACGTCGTCGTGCCAGGTGTCGAAGTCGGTGATCTCCCGGAACTCGATCCCGAACATCTCCGAGG
>DASUUP010000179.1:0-5747 GCA_036373995.1 Acidimicrobiia bacterium | reverse complement strand
TCTCGTCATTGCCGAGGCCGGTCGATTCGAACACGTCATTCACTGCGGCGGTGGCGGGCTCGAGTAGACGTCTACCGGCGGGGAGAAGGGAGGCGAGCACGACGCGGTTGTCGTCGGCATCGGGCTCGCGGGCGATGAGCAGTTCCCTCTCCAGACGCTTGACCGCGCTCGTCACACTGGCCGGGTGGATCTGGAGCCGGTCGGAGATCTTTCCCATCGGGAGTCGCCCGGCTCTGGTGAAGCCGAGAAGACGCAAGATCTCGAACCGGGCGAAGCTGAGGCCGAATGGGCTGAGGGCTTCCTCCACTCGGGCTTCGAGGATCTGTTGGACGCGGGTGATCGTGGTGACGGCGGCCATTCCGAGCGCGGCCCCCTCCCATCCGTGGCTTATCCATTGACGACGCGCTTCTGCGATCGGATCGCGCAAAGAGATAGAAGTCGCGGATTGTGAGGCCATGGGTATTTCCTTTGACATCAAAATAAATGCTCAATATCCTGATGGCAAGTATGTCCCGACAGCACGAACTGGCGAACAAGGTCCGGTTTGTCACTGCGACCTCCCTCTTCGACGGTCACGACGCGTCGATAAACATCTTCCGTCGCATCCTCCAGGCATCGGGAGCGGAGGTCATCCATCTGGGGCACAACCGGAGCGGATTGGACATCGTCGATGCCGCCATCCAGGAGGATGCCCATGCCATCGCCGTGACCTCCTACCAGGGCGGCCACATGGAGTTCTACCGCTACCTCGCCGACCTGCTCACCGAGCGCGGTGCCTCCCACATCCGGATCTTCGGCGGGGGAGGGGGCACCATCCTCCCGGCCGAGGGCTCCGAGCTCGCCAGCCAGGGAGTCACCAGGATCTACTCGCCGGACGACGGACGCGAGCTGGGCCTGACCGGGATGGTGAGCGACATGCTGGCCCGCTCCGACTATCCCCGGGGTGAGCTTGCCGACGATTTCGATCTGGCCAGTGTGACGACCGAGCGAACCGACATGGTCGCCAACCTGATCTCGGCTGCCGAGAACTACGCCGAGAAGTACATGGACGTCTGGGAGACGGTGGAAGAGCGAGCTTCGGTCTCGGTCGCTCCGGTGGTCGGGATCACCGGCACGGGCGGCTCGGGCAAGTCGAGCCTGGTCGACGAGCTAGTGCGACGCTTCCTGATGGATTTCGAGGACAAACACATCGCCGTCATCTCGGTCGACCCCTCGAAGCGCCGCTCCGGTGGAGCACTCCTCGGTGATCGGATCCGCATGAACTCGTTGCCCCACCCACGGGCGTACATGCGGTCGCTGGCGACCCGTCAGGCCAACCTCGCCCTGTCGCCACATGTCCACCATGCCGTCGACATCGTCAAGGCAGCAGGCTACGACCTGGTCATCCTGGAGACGTCTGGGATCGGTCAGTCCGATACCGAGATCGTCGACCACTCCGACCACGCGCTCTACGTGATGACCCCGGAGTACGGGGCGGCGACGCAGTTGGAGAAGATCGACATGCTCGACTTCGCCGACATGGTCGCCATCAACAAGGCGGACAAACAGGGAGCCGACGACGCGCTGAGGGATGTGCGCAAGCAGTACAAGCGCAACCATCTCGCTTTCGACACCGGTGACGACGAACTGCCGGTCTACCTCACGGTGGCCTCCGACTTCAACGACCCCGGGACCAACCGCTTCTACCGGGCGCTGGTCTCCCGGCTGGGTCTCGAGTCGACCCTCGACCTCCCATTGGACGTCGCGGCCAAACTGCACGTCGTCCCACCGGAGCGCACCCGTTATCTGGCGGAGATCGTCGACGAGATCAGGAGGTACGACGATTGGTCCCGCGCCCAGGCCGATGCGGCCGAGAGCCTCTACCGGCTCAAAGGCGCGGGTGAGGGTCTGGAGGAGCACATCGCCGCGGCGACGGATGCTGTCGACCCCGAGAACCTGAAACGTCTCGAGCGTTGGGATGGCATGGTGGCCGAGTACTCGGGCGACGAGTTCGTCTATCACGTCCGGGGCAAGGAGATCGCCGTCCCGCTGCACACCGAGACCCTCTCCCACACCAGGGTCCCCAGAGTGGCCCTGCCCCGATACCGGTCGTGGGGTGACCGTTTGCAGTGGCTGTTACAGGAGAACGTGCCCGGCGAGTTCCCCTACACGGCCGGCGTGTTCCCGTTCCGACGCTCCAATGAGGATCCGGCGCGCATGTTCGCCGGCGAGGGCCCGCCGGAGCAGACCAACCGACGTTTCCACTATCTGTCCGAGGGGATGCCCGCCAAGCGGCTGTCGACGGCATTCGACTCGGTGACCTTGTACGGAGATGATCCCCACGAGCGTCCCGATATCTACGGCAAGGTGGGCAACTCGGGTGTTTCCATCGCCACTCTCGACGACGCCAAGAAGCTCTACTCCGGTTTCGACCTCTCCGACCCCACCACCTCGGTGTCGATGACCATCAACGGGCCGGCGCCGATGATCCTCGCCTTCTTCATGAACACGGCCATCGATCAGGCCTGTGAGAAGCACATATCAGAGAATGACCTCTGGGACGATGTGGAGGCGAGGATCGTAGGGATCTACGGGGATCGCCCCCGTCCCGTCTATCACGGCGACCTCCCGTCGGGTCACGACGGGTTGGGTCTTCGCCTGCTCGGGGTCAGCGGCGACCAAGTCCTCCCGCCCGATGTCTACGAGGAGATAAAGGAGGCGACGTTGTCTCGGGTGAGGGGCACGGTGCAGGCCGACATCCTCAAGGAGGACCAGGCGCAGAACACCTGCATATTCTCCACGGAGTTCGCATTGCGCATGCAGGGGGACATACAGGAGTACTTCGTTGACCACGACGTCCGGAACTTCTACTCGGTCTCCATCAGTGGCTATCACATGGCCGAGGCCGGCGCCAACCCCATCACCCAGCTCGCGTTCACTCTCGCCAACGGATTCACCTTCATCGAGAACTATCTGGCCCGTGGCATGGACATCGACGATTTCGCCCCCAACCTCTCCTTTTTCTTCTCCAATGGAATCGACGCCGAATACGCCGTGATCGGCCGGGTCGCCCGTCGCATATGGGCCAAGGCGCTGAGATACAGGTACGGGGGCAATGATCGCTCCCAGAAGCTCAAATACCACATCCAGACGTCGGGGCGGTCGCTCCACGCCCAGGAAATCGGTTTCAACGACATCCGGACCACGCTCCAGGCACTGTATGCGCTCTACGACAATGCCAACAGCCTCCACACCAACGCCTACGACGAGGCGATCACGACCCCGACCGAGGAGTCGGTCCGTCGCGCACTGGCCATCCAGCTGATCATCAACAAAGAGCTCGGTCTCAACAAGAACGAGAATCCCCTGCAAGGCAGTTTCATAATCGACGAGCTCACCGATCTGGTCGAGGAGGCGGTACTCGCCGAGTTCGAGCGGCTCAACAGCCGCGGGGGAGTGCTCGGGGCCATGGAGCGGCAGTATCAACGGACCAAGATCCAGGAGGAGTCGCTGTACTACGAGCAGAAGAAGGAGTCGGGCGAGTACCCGGTGGTGGGGGTGAACACTTTCATCTCCAAGGAGGGCTCACCGTTCGTGATTCCGGAGAACCTGGTCCGGTCGAGCAGCGACGACAAGGACCGTCAGATCGCCAACTTGCGCGCCTTCCAGGACCGCAACGCCGAAGCGGCGGAGTCGTCGCTGGCTGAATTGCAGCGGGTGGCGATCCACGGAGAGAACGTGTTCGAACAGCTCATGGAGACCGCCAAGGCGGCGTCGCTAGGACAGATGAGTCGGGCGTTATACGAGGTGGGCGGCCAATACCGCCGCAACATGTAGCCCACTCCACGGACCCCGATCCGGCCCAGATCCGCTCATCAATCGTTGTCGGGGTCCGGCGGAACTGTCATCTCCCACCTCTAGCCTGAAACGAGTGACACCACCAGGGCACGCGCAACTCGGGCGTTCCGTCGTCATCAGGCCCGGAGCACAGCCGCCCGGTCCTTGGACAGACGCTGAGCAGTTTGTGATCGACGAAAGCCTGCTGGATGATTCGATCCGGCTGCAGAAGACGGTCGACGAGTTGCACCGACGATACGTCGATCGCATCCCCACCGTCTTCGCCCTCGATATGGACGTGGAGGAGCTGAATCGTTCGGAGACTGCCGACGCCCCGCCCTACGAGCTTGGTGCGACCTTCAGTTTCCTCCGAGAGCAGCTGACCAAGCTGGTGTGGCACAACTCGTACGACGCCAGGTCGGGCGAGTTGGTGTGGTGGTGGGCGCACAAGGCGGCCGCCCGGCTTCGGATCGCTGTTGGAGGGCCGGCGGATGTGCTGGCCGAGGGCGGGACGCCGATCTGGATCGATGGGGGGCCGCGACAGCCGCTCGATATCGACGACGTGGTGGCCCATCACGAGTCGGTCGAGTTGGGGAAGCTCACTCCCGTTCCGAAACCAACGGCACCAACCGCCGATCTTGCACGAGATCAGCTCGATGCCGTCTCCCACCTCGTTGGGCCGGCACGGGTGATCGCACCCGCGGGGTCCGGCAAGACCCGAGTCCTGACCGCACGGGTGCGACATCTCATCGAAGATCGGGGCATCGAGCCCGAGCTGGTCACCGCACTCGCCTACAACCGTCGAGCAGCCACGGAGATGGTCGACCGGCTTCCCGAGGGCGAGGCTCTCAATGTCCGCACCCTCCACTCCATCGGATGGGAGATCCTGCGAGTGGGAAAGCCCGGGTTCCGGCTCGTCGATGAGGCGGAACAGCGTCGCCGGCTCGAACCGATCACCTCTGCACCGCCCCGGGCCAACACTGATGTCATCGGCCCCTACATCGAAGCCCTCGACCAGGTCCGCATCGGGCTCCGTCATCCCGAAGAGGTGGAAGCGGGCCGTGACGACGTGCCCGGGTTCGCCGACACCTTCCGTCGCTATCGGGAGCGTCTCGAGCGGGCCGGTGAGGCCGACCACGCCGAGCAGATCTACGGAGCGATCGAAGTCTTGTGCCGGAACCCCGACATCCGCGCTCATTGGCAGGCGAAGTGCCGTCATCTCCTCGTCGACGAGTTCCAGGACCTCACTCCCGCCTATCTACTTCTGGTGCGTCTCCTCGCCTCACCCGGCATGAACGTGTTCGGCGTCGGCGACGACGACCAGGTCATCTATGGCTACTCCGGGGCCGACCCCTCTTACCTGATCGACTTCGACGTCCTCTTCGGTGGAGCCGGCCACCATGCCTTGGAGGTCAACTACCGGTGCCCTGCCGACGTGGTCGAAGCCGCCGCCAATCTGGTCGGTTACAACCTGCGCCGGGTCGACAAGAAGATCACCGCGGACATCGATCGGAAAGGGCTCGAAGTGGTCGCCGAGCCCGGCGACGAGCTCGCCTTACTCGCCGCCGACCGGGTGGCCGGGCTCATCGACGGTGGAGTCGACCCAAGCTCGATCGCCGTGTTGTCACGGGTCAACTCCAGTCTTCTCCCGGTTCGCATCGCCCTCTCCGAACGGGACATCCCCTTCGACTCTTTGCTGTCGCCGAGCATCCTGGAACGCACGCTGCTCCGGGCGACACTGGCCTGGATTCGCATCGCCCTCGACCCCGAGGCGATGACCCGCAACGATCTGTTCGAGGTGATCAGACGTCCCGGCCGTGGAATCACCCGGGTGTTCGGTGAAGTAATCGGACCACGCCGGGGCCCATTCGCCATCGACGACCTGGCCGGGATGGCGTCGACCCTCGACGATCGACGACGTGACCGCTGGG
>DASUUP010000178.1:0-3747 GCA_036373995.1 Acidimicrobiia bacterium | reverse complement strand
AATCCGCCCATTCGGCCACGAGAGGACGTCGAGGCACTCTGGCAAGCCGTCCTCGACGGCAATGTCGACTGGGTGGTGAGTGACCATGCCTGCTGCCGGGAGGAGATGAAGCTCGACCGCGACGACCCGGAGAACATGTGGCTGACCAAATCCGGTTTCGGCGGTACCGAATTTCTCCTCTCCGGCGTACTGAGCGAAGGAACCAAGCGGGGCCTGCCCCTCCATAGAGTCTCAGAGCTGGTCTCATGGAACCCGGCGCAACGCTATGGGTTGGACAAGAAAGGCACGATCGAGGAGGGCTACGACGCAGACCTGGCCCTTGTCGATCCGGACGAGACATTCATAGTGCGGGCCACCGATTCAGAGTCGACCCAGGAGTACTCCCCGCTCGAGGGCCACGAGCTGACCGGGAAGGTCAAACACGTTTTCCTGCGCGGCACGCAGATCCTGGACGGAGGACGGGTGATCGGCGAACCTACCGGCCGCTACCTGGCGCGCCCCACCGGCTGAGATCAGGACTCAGGCGGGCGGTAACCCATCTGACGGGAAAGGCGTTGGCCGGCCTCGACGATGAGAGCGGCGGCGGCGTCCACCTCTGCCCGAAACCTCTCCGCCGGACCGCACAGGCTCATTGAAGCGATCGGTGTGCCGCTGTAATCGAGGATCGCCGCGGCGACCGAGCCGGCTCCCGCCTGCCGCTCGCCGTTGGAAACGGCGAAACCGGCCGACCGGATCGTGGTGAGTTCGTTGCGCAACCGGGCGGGATCGGTGATGGTCAGGTCGGTGAGCGGCTCGAGGTCGACGGTCGAGATGTACTCATCGATCTCCTCTGAAGTCAGATGGGCGAGGAGAACCTTCGACGAACTGCCGGCGTGGAGGGGAAACGACCGTCCCAGCGGTACGGTCATCTTCACTTCACGGGGCGGCGTGACCTGGTCGATATAGACGCGGTGCCATCCCGAACGGATCGACAGGGTGGCCGTTTCCTGAGTCTTCTCGGACAGATCTCTGAGCACCGGACGAGCGAGATCGCGTACGTCGACATGGCGAAGGAAACTGAGTCCAACGTCAAGAGCGGTCGGCCCCAGCAAATAGCGGTGGGTTGCCGAATCAAGGTCGATGAATCCCGTAGTCCGCAAGGAGTTGAGGATCCGATGCACCACAGCCTTGGAGATGCCCAGCTCCTGAGCGATTTCCGTCACCCCGAGGGTCCGGCTGTCGGCGCGAGCAAACGCCGCCAGAACCTCGGCAGTTCGCACGACAGTTGTGATCGTTTGTCCCGCGGATTTGTCTGTCATGTATCACTCGACAGGGTCAACGCCAGTGTAACGCCCTCGTTCCGCCGGGTGGAACGACGGTCCGATGGGTGAACGGGCCGATAGCGCAGGAACCGGCGTCACCTCGGCCTGCGAATAGCTTCCCTTCTGATCTTCGACCGTGCTCACCAAATGGTTGAAACGTTTGACCAAGAAGGGGTCGGGACGCTACCTCTCACAAGAGGATCCTCGAGGCTCGTGGCTGCGGATGAGGCTGTCGAGATCGAATTCGACCGAGCACTCCCGTGGCCAGATTCGGGACTGATGACTCTATGTCGGGCTGGTCGGTCGACGCTTGACTGGTAGCCATGGCACAGACCAAACCGAAGGTCCCCAAGCTGGACCTCCGCAAGCAGTACAAGGAGTTCTACCTGCCTTCGGCCAAGGAAGTTGTCTTGGTCGATGTTCCGGAGTTTCTCTTCGTCGTGTTGGACGGGTCGATCAAGGCCGGTGTCCGCCCTGGTGATTCGGAGGCTTTTCGTGATGCAATGGGTGCCATGTACGGCGTGGGTTACGGCCTGAAGTTCATGTCGAAGCTCAGGAACGATGATCCGATTGACTTCACCGTCATGGCGGTCGAGGGTCTCTGGTCGACAGAATCCGGTGCCAAGTTCGCCTTCGACTGGAGGGAGCCTTCGCTGTACACGCTTCTCATGATGCAGCCGGATCACATCACATCGGAGATGTTCTACCAGGCGTTAGCTGACGCCCGGGCCAAGCAACCGAACCCGATGTTGGATCGAATCCGTCTCGAGCGTTGGCAGGAGGGCACGTCGATCCAGATCATGCATATCGGCCCTTACGCCGATGAGCCCGCCACGCTGGACAAGATGGTGGCGTTCGCCGAGGAGCACGGCTATGTGTTCAATGGTCGTCATCACGAGATCTACATCGGGGATCCCACCCGCTCCAAGCCGGAGAACCTGAAGACGGTTCTCCGCCACCCGGTGAAGACCTAACAGCGCAGCGGGCCAACGGCCCTGGCCCGGCTCCTCAGCCGTGCGCTCGATCAGGGTTCGGGCAGTGGCGGCGAGAAGAAGGAGGGCACGGCGGTGTCGGCTCCCTGAAGAACGGACACACGTGGCCGACTCGATCGACTTTGGCGTGCGCCCATGGGTTGGATATCAAGGTCATCGGAAGCGACCCGGATCACATTGCCAGTTTGCCCGTCGCGCCATTCGACGCGGCCCGCACCGGTCTCGGACGGTGATGCGGGCAGTGCCGATATCGAAGGCTGATTCGCGTGAGGTGGGTGTCCTGGCTCGGGGGCCGAAAGGTCTACGAGACTTCACAGCCTGAAGTTGCCTTCGACGACATGCGTTCGGGCGGACTGATCCCTGAGGGGCCTATGCCCCGATCTTTGGGCCATTCGTCTCTAGCCGGATGGCCCATTCCCTTGCATGGTCGAAAGGAGACTCGCTGACGGGAGGTTGAATGGCCACGCTTCTTCGGATCGTGATCGGCGTCTTGGTGGCCGCCCACGGTCTGGTTCATCTCCTCTACCTCACTACTGATGTTCACGAGTTCTCCTTGGAGGGCTCTTGGTTCGTGCCTGAGTCGGCGAGACGTCCGGTGGCCACGGTGCTGATATGGGCGACGGTGGCCGCGTTCGCTCTGCCGGGGCCGGCGGTGTCGGGTGTTCCCGGCCTGACCGGAATGTGGCCGGCGATCGCCATCGTTGCTTCGGTTCTCTCCCTGGCTCTGCTCGTCGCCTTCTGGAGCTGGTCGTTGATCTTCGGGGTGCTCATCGACCTGGCGTTGATCGCCGCCGCGGTGGTCCGACCGGAATGGACAGACAGGATCGCCGGGTGAGCTCGGTTCGAATGAGAGGGAGAGAGCTCTGATGAGTCGGATCGTTTCAGAAACGGATATCAAACCCGCACGCGCCGCCGGGGTATCTGGCGGTGGATTGGGCTCGGTGATCAGACATCATCCTCTGGGGACGTTCTTTATCCTCGCCTACACGTTTTCTTGGTCCTACTGGATTCCGGTGGCATTCACCGGGGGTGATCTCAGCCACTTTCCAGGTCTGCTGGGACCGATGTTCGCCGCTTTCGCAGTCAGCTTTCTCATTCGGGGTGGGGTCGGGGTGCGATCTCTACTGTCACGCATGTTCCGCTGGCGGGTGCCGCTCCGCTGGTATCTGGTCGCTCTGGTCCCTGCCGCGGCTGGTGCCATGGCGGCGGCGGTCGTCGCTCTGGCCGGCACCGGGTGGCCGGCACTCGAGGACCTGAGCACCATGCCCGGACTTCCCGCCGCAGGCTTCGTGGGTCTCCTGGTCATGGTGCTGGTGATCAACGGCTTCGGCGAAGAGGTGGGCTGGCGGGGCTTCGCCTGGTCCCGGCTCCGGGACCGACACAGCCTCGCTGGATCCGCCGCTCTCCTCGGCGTGATCTGGGCGGGATGGCATCTGCCCGTCTTCTGGATCGAC
>DASUUP010000177.1:0-10567 GCA_036373995.1 Acidimicrobiia bacterium | reverse complement strand
CACCCAGGAAGGTGCGGTGATCGAAACCGCTGCCATCGAAGTCGGTCAGGGGCTGGTCACCGTCCTCGCTCAGCTCGCCCGTTCCGCACTCGGGATCAGCACCGCGACGGTCAAACATGTCGATACCTCCAGGATCGACTCGGCGGGATCGACGTCTGCTTCACGCCAGACCCAGATGTCCGGTGGCGCCACGTATGAGGCCGCCGCAAAGTTGCGGGCACGGATCCTCGAGCACCACGACGGCGACGACCTCACCGATCAGGGTGTGTTGCGTGCTGACGGCGTGATCGTCCCCATGGCGATCCTCGTCGACGAGGGCTGGGAGGAGACGGTCACGTTCCGCCACCCGCCCACCAGCCAACCTGATGAGAACGGTCAGGGGGTGGTCCATGCCGGTTATGCGGTGGCCGTTCACCGGGCGGTGGTCGATGTCGATTCGGAGTTGGGGCTCGTCACGGTGGTGAGGGTCGATACGGCCCAGGATGTGGGCAAGGTGCTGAACCCCCAATCGGTCCAGGGCCAGATCGAAGGGGGGATTCTCCAGGGAGTGGGTCTCGCCGTCATGGAGGAGCTCGTGATCGACCGGGGTGTGATCAGGAACCCCACATTCACCGACTACCTGCTACCTACCGTCCTCGATGCTCCCGATGTGGAGGCATTGCTCATCGAGCAGGAGGGCTCCTGGGGCCCCTTGGGGGCGAAGGGGGTGGGCGAGTCTCCGACGATCTCATCCACGGCCGCGGTGATCGCGGCGATCAGGGACGCCACGGGCAAGGACATCAACCGGGCTCCCGTGCGACCCCAGGACATAGCCCTCTGAGGGCTCGCGGTATCTTCGTCCCGTGATGGAAGAGTTCATCAGGCGGCTCCCCAAGGCAGAGCTCCACGTCCACATCGAAGGCACGCTGGAGCCGCAGATGATGTTCGATCTCGCTGCTCGGAACGGATACCAGTTGCCCTATCCGGACGTCGAGTCTGTCGCCGCCGCTTACCGCTTCAAGAATCTCCAGTCGTTTCTCGACATCTACTACCGGGGTGCGGCCGTGCTGCAGACCCCCGATGACTTCTACGACCTGATGGCTGCATACCTCGACAACGCCGCCGCCGATGGTGTCCGTCGCGCCGAGATCTTCTTCGATCCACAGACGCACACGGAGCGCGGCATCGGTTTCGAGATCTTCATGGAGGGGTTTCGCTCCGCGATCACCGATGCGATCAATCGTCATGACCTCTCCGCCGACCTCATCCTCTGTTTTCTCCGTCACCTCGGCGGGGACGAGGCACTTCGCACCATCCGTGAGGCGGAGCCACATCTCGATGGAGTGATCGCCGTGGGCCTCGACAGCACCGAGGTTGGGTTCCCATCCGAGTTGTACGAGGACGCGTTCACATACGCTCGAGGCCTCGGGCTGAGAGCTGTCGCCCACGCCGGGGAGGAGGGCCCTCCCGAATACGTCATCGGCGCGCTGGACATTCTGGGGGCGGAGCGGATCGATCATGGTGTGCGCAGCCTCGAGGATCCGGATCTGGTGGATCGACTACGGCGCGAGCAGATCCCGCTCACGGTCTGCCCGCTCTCCAACGTCGCACTTCGGGTGGTCGACAAGGTGTCCGATCACCCCCTGCCCGAGATGATGGAGGCCGGCCTGCTGGTGAGCGTCAACTCCGACGACCCGGCCTACTTCGGAGCATACGTGGGCGAGAACTACTTCGCTCTCGCCGACGATCTTGGGCTTGGTGAGCAGCGTCTCGCCATGCTCGCCGCCAACTCGATCGAGTCGTCCTTTCTCGACGACGAACGCAAGGAGCAGCTCCTCAAGGAGATCGAGTCGGTCGAGCCCTAGGACCCGTTCGATCGTTTCCGCAGGTGAAAGCTGTGGTGAAGCTCCCGCACCGTCTCCGCCAGCCCGTCCACAGGGCCCTCGACGGTGGCTCCCGGCAGAACGTCGCTGATGGGGAGCGTGGCTACCGGCGGGGGAGGAACGCCGAGGTCCCTCAACCATTCGCCGAGTTGAGCCGAAGAGCTGGCGTAGACGATGCGCCCCAGCCCGGCCCAGCCGTGCGCCGCTGCGCACATCGGGCAGTGCTCACCGGACGTGTACACGGTCGACGCCGCCCTTTCCTCCGGTGACATGTTGGCGATAGCCCAGCGGGCAATGGCGAACTCGGGATGACGGGTCCGGTCACCGGACGCCACGTGGTTGTGATCTTCGAACCTGACTCGGCCCTCGCCGTCGACCAGCACGGATCCAAATGGTTCGTCCCCGGCTTCGAGTGCTTTGCTGGCCAGCTCGACACTGCGTTCCAGATGTTGCATGTCGTCGGTGTTCATGCGCTCAGGATATGAGAAGGGGGCCGCGGCCGAGCGCCACCATGAGAGCCATTCGCCGGTTTGCGGTGCGGGACCGACGGGTACTTCTGCGCGGTCAGATCGGCCCTGATCGCAAAGGAGAACCAGTGCCGGGATCACGTCAACAGAAGAGCGGCGATCCGTCGAAAAAGCGACAGACGAAGTCCGACTCGAAGAGCAAAGACAAGCGGTCAGACAGCAAGCGCAAGACCAAGAAGTCGTAGCCAGCTCTGTCCCGAACCTGGAGGCCCCGGTGCGAGTGCGTCGGGGCCTTCGGCTATCGCGGGACCAGGGCCAGCTGGCGGGAGAGGGCGACCAGATTCCCGTTCTCGTCCCAGATCTCTCCGTCTTCCTCCAGCATCCCGCCGCTCACGAACCTCGTGGCGTATTGACAGGCCAGCCAGCCCGTCGGTGACGGGTCACGGATCTGGACGGCGAGGTCCACGGTTGGCGTCCAGCCCACCGCGAGGTTGGAGTAGAAGATGGCCGGCGGGAAGGCATCGGTGGCGAGGACCACTGCGTGCGCGCTGAGCCCCTCGCCGTTCCTGAGGCGGAACCAGCCGCGGCTTCTAGGCTCCGCAGCGGCACCAAACGACTCGATGTCCTCAGATGGGACTCGTAGCTCCACCTTGCCGGTGAACGGTGGAGGAATGGGTGCGTCGTCGGCGGGCTCGGTCAGGATGCAGTCCTCCGGAGTGGGGAGATCAGGAGGACCCGTTCGCGCCAACCTCGCGGGATGGATCGGGCGATCCGGGTCCGCGTAGACACCTGTGACATAGACCAGGTCCCTGCCCTCGCGGGAGATAGTGGCTCGAAGAGTGCTGAGACTGCGGCCCTGCTTCAGTGACTCGACAGCAACGTCGACGGGCCTGGGATTGGCGGGATTCGTGAAACTCCCCGTGGCCGAGATCAGCAATCGCCCGTCGGTCTCAGCCTCCATTGCCCGGGTGGCGATGGCCATCAGGTAGCCGCCGTTGGTCACCCCGAATATGTCCCATCCTTCCTCGAGGTTCGCGGACCATCTGCCGGGGCCATCGGTGACGGCCGTCGCTGTCTCGAAGCTCACCGCAGTTCGACTCCGTCTCCTTCACGGACGACCCCGATGACCGCCGGGGCGTGGGTCTCGGTGGCTTCGAGCACTTCGTCGGTCGCATCCTCCGGAACGACGAGACAGAAGCCGATGCCCAGGTTGAAGGTCTTCCGCATCTCTTCCTCGGTGACACCTCTGCTCGCGATGACATCGAATATCGCGGGACGCTCCCACCTGTTCGTGTCGATCACTGCACCGAGCCCATCCGGCAGCACACGCCCCAGGTTCCCGGCTATGCCACCTCCCGTGACGTGGGCACCGGCGTGTACGTCGGATCTCTCTGCCGCCTCCAGCACGGCCGGTGCGTAGATCACCGACGGATCGAGGAGTGTCCGGGCGTGATCGACCACCTCATCGCCGAGGATCCTTCGCACGAGCGAGAATCCGTTCGACCGCAGGTTGGGTGAGGAGAGACCGATCACGGCGTCGCCCGCTTCGACTCGCTGCGCTCCCAGAATCTGGGACTCCTCGACCACGCCCACCACGGCACCTGCGAGGTCGACGGTATCGGAGTCCATCACCCCGGGATGCTCGGCGGTCTCACCTCCGAGGAGGGGGCACCCGGCCACGTTGCAGGCGGCGGCGATCGACTCCACGATGGTCTGGTCCCGCATCGGGTGGAGGGCGCCTACCGCCATGTAGTCGACGAGCCCGATCGGTCTGGCACCGGCCGCGGCCAGGTCGTCCACGCACATGGCGACGAGGTCGAAACCGACGCCTTCCCACAGTCCGGCCCGCCTGGCGACCTCGAGCTTGGTGCCGACACCGTCGGTGGACATCATCAGGACCGGCGCCCCATACCCGGGCGGGATGCGCACACCGGCGGCAAACCCCCCGAAACCGCCGACGACGTCGGCCGTCCACGTCGAGGTCACCGAATGGGCGATCGACTGGTTATGACGCTCGGCAGCGTCCAGGTCGACCCCGGCGTCCCTATAGGAGGTCATCACACCACTAAGAGCGTTCTAGCTGGTACTTGTCGGCCGTCTCGGGGATGGCAGTCGGGTAGTCGCCGGACAGACAGGCCGTGCAGAATCCGGCATCGGCGACACCCGTCGCCGCCAACAGCCCGTCGAGCGACAGATAGCCGAGGGAATCGGCGCCCAGATGCTCCTTGATCTCCTCGACTTCCATGTGGGCCGCGATGAGAGTAGACCGATCGGATGTGTCCATGCCGTAGAAGCAGGGCCAGCGATATGGCGGGGACGACACACGCAGATGCACCTCGCTCGCTCCCGCCTCCCGCACCATCTCCACCAATTGTCTGGTGGTCGAGCCGCGGACGATGGAATCGTCGACGAGGACCACGCGTTGGCCCTCGAGGTTCTCGGGGATCGGGTTCAGCTTCAGGCGAATCCCCTGGTCGCGCAACATCTGGCTCGGTTCGATGAAGGTTCTGCCTACATAGCGATTCTTGACCAGGCCGTCGGTGTAAGGAATTCCGCTGGAAGCTGCGAACCCCTGCGCTGCAGGAATCCCCGATTCGGGCACCGGCACGACTACGTCCGCATCCGCCGGGTGCTCCTCGGAGAGGGTGCGGCCCATCTCTTGACGTGCCCCCTGGATGGATCGCCCGTACATGTGGGTGTCGGGTCGGGCGAAGTAGACGAACTCGAACAGACACAGACCTGGTTTGACCTCATCGAAGGGGTAGTACGACTTGGGGCCTCGTGCGTCGATGACGACCATCTCTCCGGGAGAGACCTCGCGGACGAACTTGGCGCCGACCAGGTCGAGGGCGGACGACTCGGAGGCGAGAACCCAACCGCCGCCGGTGAGGGCGCCGAGACAGAGAGGCCGGAAGCCGTGCGGGTCCCTCATCCCTACGATGCGGCCCTGGTCCATGATCACCAGCGAGAAGGCCCCCTCCCATGTCGGAGCGACCTTCATCAGG
This sequence comes from Acidimicrobiia bacterium, assembly GCA_036373995.1. Classification (GTDB taxonomy): domain Bacteria; phylum Actinomycetota; class Acidimicrobiia; order Spongiisociales; family ZC4RG35; genus JANQRA01. The sequence goes on along the minus strand of DASUUP010000177.1, from coordinate 5,233 downwards.
GCCATCTCGAGCCCTCTGGCGTCGGACCGGTTGTCGTCGATGGCCCGCGCCAGCCCCTCGGCCATGAGATCGGAGTCGGTGGTGGCGCCGGAGATCCCGAGCGACACGGCCAGGCTCTCCGTGTTGGTCAGGTTGCCGTTGTGACCAAGAGCCACGCTCGTGTTGCCCACCTGCCGGTGTGCCGGCTGAGCGTTGGACCAGTTGTTCGACCCCGTAGTCGAGTACCGGGTGTGCCCGATGCCAAGATGGCCGTCGAGCCCGGCCAACGCCGGTTCGTCGAAAACCTGATTGACGAGGCCGAGGTCCTTGAAGACGGTGACGGTCTCACCATCCGATGTGGCGATGCCGGCCGACTCCTGACCGCGGTGCTGGAGAGCGAAGAGCCCGAAGTAGAGGAGGTGGGACACACGTTGCGTGGTCGAGTAGGCGGCCATGACCCCGCAGGCCTCGCGGGGCCCTTCCTTGAACGAAACCATTGCCTCTTCGGGCACATGCCGATGGTAGGGCGGCGTGGGCCCAGTTCACAGTCACAGCCGGTGGTTTCAGCCGAAGATTTCGCGATATGCGGCCGCCAGCTCCAGATAGTGGTCGACCCCCTCGTCGGCGTGGGCGATCTCGTCGTCGGTGAGGTCTCGAACCGGCCTGGCCGGAGCGCCCATCGCCAGCGTCCATGCGGGGATGGTCTTGCCTTCGGTGAGCACCGACCCGGCGGCCAGCCAGGCCCCTTCGCCGAGCACCGAGCGATTCAGTGTCTTGGCGCCGATACCGATGAGGGCACGGTCTCCGATCTCGGACCCGTGGATGACAGCACTGTGGCCGACCGTCACCCGTCGGCCGACGATGGCGGGCACGTCCTCGTCACAGTGGAAGACGCAGTTGTCCTGGATGTTGGTCTCGGCCCCGATGGCGATTCGGTCCAGCTCGGCTCTGATGACCGCGCCGAACAGGACGAAGACGTCGGCGTCGATGGTGACGTCGCCGTAGATGAAGGCCCCGGGCGAGATCACGGCAGACTCGTGGATTTTCGGCTGGGGGATGTGTGGTGCCCTCAACTGGCCGCAGCCTCGGCCATCTTGCGAATACGATCCCTGACCGTGTCTGCCCGAGTCCAGCCGCGAGCCAGGAGAGCGAGTCGGCCGTCGCCCAACTCACCGACCAGTGTCGGGAACCCGCTGATACCCCAGTTGCGTGCCCGGGAGAAGTCGTTCCAGGCTCGCTTTTTCGCCTCTTCACCGGTCACGGCCGCGGCAAAGGCCGCCTGGTCGATCTCATAGCCCTTCGTCAGGTCGGCGAGAACCTCGAAGTCGGTCACGTCGCGTCCGTCCCCGTAGAAAGCCATTTGAACGTCGGTGAAGTAGTCGAGTGTTCGGGGCTCGTTCATCTCCCGGACCTGGGTGACGGCGATGGCTGCCGGCTCGGTGTCGTATACCCAACCGTCACGTCGGTCGAGGAACCCGGTGTCGAACGGCTGACCGGTGCGTTCGGCTATCTCCACCCAATGGCGGCCGAGGAAGTCGGCCATCCGATCCTCCAGGGGTTGTGCCATGGGACCCGGGCGCAGCCCACCCACAACGACTTCGACGGGTAGCTCTCCAGCGAGAGACTCGATCTCGGGTGCGAAGCCCCAGCACCACGAGCACATGGGATCTCCCACGTAGATCAGGCGGGTCACTCTGTCGGGCATCTATGGCAACCTTATTGGCTCATCTTCCTATGTCTGAGATCAACACCGCCGTAGAGACGGCATTCCGACAGTCATATCCGTTGGTCGTGGCCAACCTCTCCCGCCAGGTCCGTGATATCGATCTCGCCGAGGAGGCGATCCAGGACGCTTTCGCCGAGGCGATGCGTTCCTGGCCGACCAGCGGCGTTCCGTCCAACCCGGGCGGGTGGATCGCAACCGTCTCACATCGCAGGGCCATCGACCGGATCAGACGGGAGAGGACCTACGCCCAGAAGAAGGAGCTGTTGGCCGGCCTGGAGAGAATCGAGGCCGAGAGGTCCGAAGGGCGCGTGGGAGCCGTCAGTGACGATCGTCTCCAGATGATCTTCGCCTGCTGTCACCCGGCTTTGTCCGTCGACAAACAGGTCGCTCTCACCCTGCGCACGCTCGGCGGGCTCACGACACAGGAGATCGCAGACGGGTTCCTGGTGTCCGAGTCGACGATGGCCCAGCGTCTCGTGCGTGCCAAGGCGAAGATCAGAGATGCCGGTATCCCTTTCTCCGTCCCTGAGGGGAGCGACGTCGCCTCCAAGCTCGAGGCCGTGCTGTCGGTTGTGTATCTGATCTTCAACGAGGGCTATTTCGCCTCGTCAGGGGTCAGCCTGGTGCGCGAGGAATTGTCGGAGAGTGCGATCGAACTCGGGAGGATGCTCACCCAACTCATGCCGGAGTCGGCCGAGTGCCGGGGTCTGCTCGCTCTGATGCTCCTTCAGCACTCACGTCGTGGCTCGCGCACCGATCGCGACGGTGATCTCATCCTCCTCGAGGATCAGGACCGTTCGAGTTGGGACCGTGGCGAGATCGCCGAGGGGCTGAGCCTCATCGAGGACCTGCCGGAGCGCGGCTCATACGTCCTCCAGGCCAAGATCGCGGCGTGCCATTCTGCGGCGTCTTCGTGGGCCGCCACCGATTGGCACCGGATCGTTGCGTTGTACGACCGACTCTGGCCTGTCACAGGCTCGCCGGTGGTGGCGTTGAACCGGGCGGTGGCGGTGGGCTATGCATTCGGGCCGAAGGAAGGCCTGAGGGCGATGCGTGGTATCGAGTTGGACGGCTATCACGCCTGGCACGCCGCCCGGGCGGAGCTGTTGCGCCGGTCCGGCGACCCGGGCCGCGCCCGTGCCGAGTTCCAGAGAGCGCTGGAGCTGAGCGCCAACGAGGCAGAGCGGCGGTTGATCGAGTCGCGCCTAGCGTCCCTCACCGGCGACTAGCCGCTGAACCTCGCCAGACCCTCTTCGAGGTCTTCCTCGGTGTCGACGCTGAACCAGGTGCGCCCGTCCTCACCCCAGTCGCCCCACTCATCCGGCGCCACCGCCCGGAACGACACCCGGTCCAACAACGTCTGGATCGATCCGCCGGCCCGGGCCTCATCGGTGGCGGCCGAGGCGATCGAGGTGGGGTACGTCGCACAGGTCACCTGCCTGGTGCCGGTCTCGTCAACGGGGACGACCGGACTTTCCGACTCGGTCGCGATCAGCCGCTCCAGAGTTGCGGTGCGGACGAACGGCTGATCGACGGCGAGCACGATCACCCGTTCGGAAGTGGTTCTCGACAGAGCCGTGGCGATGCCGGCGAGTGGGCCTTGAGCATGCACCGCGTCCGGCCAGCACTCCCAGCCGTCGCGATCCGACCCGAGAAGCACCGTCCGGCTGACACACGGGGCGAGGGCCTTGCTGACCAGGGAGAGCATGGTCTCACCCCTGATCTCGACATCGGCCTTGTCGCGACCCATGCGGGTGCTGCGGCCCCCGGTGAGTATTGCTCCGAGCGGTCTCGTGGTCACCGACCGGAGGCTAGGAGATGCCAGGCAACGGCGGGTCACAGGGTGACCACATGTGCCTCAAGCGAGATAGGTCGCAACGATCTCCGCTCTGTGCTCGAGCTCGTCGGCTCGGTCGTTGTCCCCCAGGAAGCGGTACTCGTCGCGGGCAGCGATGAGGTCGTCCCGCTCGGAGAGGATGATCCGCTGGATGTCGTCGATGGTGACGTCTCTCCGGTCGACGTCGTGGTTCAGACCGATCTTGGGGTCGTAGTCGAAACCTTGCCCGTCGATCTCGACTGCCCCTGCGTTGTCTATTGCGGCGATCAGGGCCCGGACCGTGGTGACTCGGAGCTTGTCACGCTCCCGCATGGCTGTGATGAGATCGGCTCTCAACCGGTCTGTGATGTTCACTCGCCGAGGGAGATCCCGAGGTGCCGGGTGGTGTCGACCCAGGGGTGGTCGAGAGGGACGGACTTCCTCTTGCCCGCCACCTTCTTGAGTGGCACCGCCTCGGTTGTCTCGCCTCGAGCAGCCACCAACACACCGTGGGTGCCGTCGGCGATGTAGTCGGCGCAGGCAGTGCCGAGACGCGTGGCGAGGAGGCGGTCGGTGGGAGTGGGCGTCCCGCCCCTCTGGACATGGCCCAGAATGGTGATTCGAGACTCGAGCCCGGTCAGCCCGGTCAAGGTCGAGGCCAGCTGTGTCGTCCCTCCAGCCCTGGCACTCTCGAACTCCTTCATCTTCTTCTTCATCGACTTCTTCTCCGATTTGCCGGCTGAGTTCATCTGCGTCTCCATGGAGTCACGGATCGTGGCATCGTCACGGGAGATGGCGCCTTCGGCGACGGCCACGATCGAGAATGTCGAGCCGGCTGCCCGCCGGGCCGAGATGGACGAGGCCACGGCCTCCACGTCGTAGGGGATCTCGGGGATGAGGATGACGTCGGCGCCTCCGGCCAGCCCGGAGCCGAGGGCGAGCCAGCCCACGCTGTGTCCCATGATCTCCACGACCATGATTCGGTGATGGGAGTGGGCGGTTGAGTGGAGCCGGTCGATGGCCTCGGTGGCGATGCTCATCGCGGTGTCGAAACCGAAGGTGGTGTCGGTCCCGGCGACGTCGTTGTCGATGGTCTTGGGGAGAGTGAGGACCGGGATGCCGACATCGGCGAGCTTCAGAGCATTCTTCGCTGTGCCGTCACCGCCGAGGCATACCACCGCCTCGAGCTCATGGCTCTCGACGACCTTTCGCATCTGGTCACGTCCGTCGATCTTCTTGCCGTTACCCCTGTCGACCCGGTCGACCTTGATCCGTGACGTGCCCAGGACCGTTCCGCCTCGGGTGAGGATCCCCGATAAGTCCTTGGAGTGGAGCTTCTCGTATCGGTTCTCCATGAGGCCGAGAAAGCCGTCTTTGAAACCCAGGACCTCCATGCCGTAAGCGCGTTGGGCTGCCTTGCCAACGGCTCGGATCGCGGCGTTAAGACCAGGGCTGTCTCCGCCCGCGGTGAGTATGCCGATCGTTCTGGCCACGGAACGATGGTAGAGCTGGAAGGTCGGTCGTCAGCCGCCGAGAGCACGTTCGATGGCGTGATGCCACGCGTCGGATGCTTCGGTGAGCCCTACCGAGGCTCCGTTGACCACGATCTCCTGACCGCCGATCTCTCCAATCTTCCGGGCGAGGTCGAAGGGCAACTCGACCGATCCGGGCTCGATGACGGCGAGGAATCTGTGGGGATCTTCGGAGAACGG
>DASUUP010000176.1:0-11362 GCA_036373995.1 Acidimicrobiia bacterium | reverse complement strand
CTCGTGCATGTGGCCGCCGACGGTCAATGAGCCGTCCTCAGCATGTTGGGCTACGAATGCACCATCCAAACGAACGATCCTGGCCATGATCCCCTCGAGAAGGCCGGCGTCGTCCACGGAGTCACCGTCGTCGCTGAACATCCGCACCCCCGACTCGTAGAGAGCCTCGATGTCCACTGGTTCCGACCCCAACCGGGCACGGGTCAGCGAGCCACACGGAACGACATCGACCAGCCCGGCTTCGGCGCCAAGAGACACGACCAGCTCGACCATCTTCGGAGAATCGATCGGCGGATCGGTGTTCGGCATGGCCACGACCGCCGTGAATCCCCCGGCCGCGGCGGACCCGGATCCCGACGCCACGTCTTCTTTCCAGGTCTGCCCGGGCTCGCGAAGGTGGGTGTGGAGATCGACGAAACCTGGGCCGACGAGGCATCCGCCCGCGTCGACGATCGTGTCGCCGTCGAGACCGGAGCCAATCGCTGAGATGACACCATCGGCGACGGCGACGTCGGTCTCGAGCCAGCCTTCGTTCGTGAGGGCGCTGCCTCCTTTGATGACGATCACTGTCCGGAGCCCACGGCCCTGAGCACAGCCATCCGGGTGGGCACGCCGTTGCGTACTTGCTCGGTCACGAGGGATCGCGACGAGTCGGCCACGTCATCGGATATCTCGACCCCGCGGTTCATCGGGCCAGGATGGAGGATCACGGCATCTTGCCCCATGCGGGCCAGGCGGTGCTGATCGAGCTGGAAATGCCCGATGTAAGAGTTGGTGATCCTGCCTCCACGTTCGGTTTGGACGCGAAGCAGGTAGACGACGTCGAGCTCGGGGAGGATGGCGTCGAGCTGGTTGCTGGTCGGAAGCTGGCCGTCCCGGGGAAGCCAGCTGTCCGGGGCGACCAAGGTCACGTCCATCCCGAGACGGGGCAGGACATGGACGAGGCTCCCCGCCACACGACTACGAGCGATGTCCCCCACTATCCCGACTCGGAGACCTTCGAGCCTGTCAAAGTGTCTCCGCAGGGTGACCGCGTCGAGCAGAGCCTGGGTGGGGTGCTCGTGTGTGCCGTCGCCACCATTCACGACCGCCACACCGGTCCATTCCGCCACAGTCTGAGGTACCCCTTCGTCGACGTGACGGACGACGAGGACGTCCGCTCCCATCGCCGATACGGTGAGAATTGTGTCGCGGAGACTCTCGCCTTTGGATGCCGAAGAAGTCGCCGGGTTGTATGTCAACACATGAGCCCCGAGCCGCTTGGCAGCCAACTCGAAGGAGAGACGGGTTCGGGTAGAGGGCTCAAAGAAGAGGTTGGCCAGGCACTTCCCCTCCAGAGTGTGCTCCGGCTGATCGCCGCGATCGAGGTGATCGCGGAGGTCGGATGCCTCCGTGATGATCGACGCCAACTCGTCCGGCCCGAGATCTCTGACGGTGAGCAGGTTCTTCATGCCGCCTTCACTCTCTCGATGAACACGCCCTGACTCCCGTCGACCTCCATCAGGCGGACGCGTACTGTTTCCTCACGCGAGGTGGGCACGTTCTTGCCCACATAGTCAGCACGTATCGGAAGCTCACGGTGGCCCCTGTCGACCAGCACCGCCAACTGAGTGGTCAGGGCTCGCCCGATGTCGGTGAGTGCATCCAGGGCGGCGCGCACGGTACGACCGGTGTAGAGGACGTCGTCGACGATGATCACGTGCCGACCGGTGATGTCGACCGGAATCTCGCTCTCTCGTGGCTCGATGTCCCCACGCAGATCGCGGTCGTCGCGATAGAGGCCGATGTCGAGAGACCCGACAGGGACTTCGACGTTCTCGAACTCGCCGATCGTGTCACCGAGCAGCCGGGCAAGCACCGCTCCCCTGGTGTGGATGCCCACCAGCACCACTTCATCGGCGCCGCGATGGGTTTCGAGGATCTCATGAGAGATGCGACGCACGACGCGGGCTACGTCGTCACCAGTCATCACCTGTGGCAAGGTCGTTCCTTTCCGGCCTCACAGGACCGTTCTTAAAGGCTGCGGTAGACCTTAACCGCGATGCCTCTGGGGGGCTAACTCTCCCGGATCGTTTTAGCGAGGGTGGCGAGGACGCCGTTCACGAACGCAGCTGACTTCTCCGTCGAGTACGTCGTCGCCAGCCGGACTGCCTCGGCCACGACCACCGGGGTCGGGGTCATCGGCTCGGAGCGCAGCTCGTGGACGGCGATGCGGAGGATGTTGCGGTCGATCACCGGCATCCGGGCGACTGTCCATCTCTCGGATACCGACTCGATCATCTCATCGAGCCCGTCGAGGTTGCTCACCACCCCTTCGACCATGGCTCCCGCCCTGCCTCCGACATCGGAGCCCATCTCGCCTCTGGTCTCGTACTCGTAGAGACGCTCCAGCGCCAGATCGCGGGACTCGACGGTGACCCGGACGCCCAGGACGCGCGATACCTCGATCGCCAGCTCGGCGCCGAGGACGTCCTCAGGTGCATCGGGCTCCTCGCGGGCCGTGAGAACGGCGCAGACCTCGTCCACACTGCGCTCGATCCTCCGTGCCAGGTCGTCGGCGGTGAGGCGGGCCGGAATGATGATTGTCTCGCCAGCTGCGCTCATGCCCGGGTGATGTACTCCCCGGTGCGGGTGTCCACCTTGATCCGGTCTCCTTGCTCGACGAACAGGGGGACCTGGACCTCGATGCCGGTCTCGAGCGTCACCCCTTTGGTCGCACCCGTTCGGGTGTCGCCCTTCACTCCGGGCTCGGCATATGTCACCTCGAGCTCTACCGAGGCGGGCAGGTCGACTCCGATTGCGGTTCCATCGAACATGGGCAGAGTGACGGTCATCCCATCCACGAGGTAACCGGCCGCTTCACCCACATCGTCGCGGCTCAGGACGATCTGGCCGTAGTCGGAGAGGTTCATGAAGTGGTGTCCGAGATCGTCGGTGTACAGGTACTGGTGTTCCGCCCGGTCGATGATCGCCTGCTGGACGTTCTCGTCCGCCCGGAAGGTGCGATCCATCACCTGGCCCGTGTCCAGCCTCTTGAGCTTCATCCGCACGAATGCTTTTCCCTTGCCCGGCTTGACGTGTTGATACTCGACGATCGAGAACAGGCCGTCCTCCAGCTCGAGTGCCATTCCTGGGCGGACGTCGTTGGTGCTGATCATGGGATGTCCTGGATGGTGGAGGGGTGCGGGACGGTAACCGCCATCAGAAGCCTATGGCGGAGAGGCCGATCTCGATGTCGGATTGATCCACGTGAGCCAGCACGGGCTTCTCGATCTCCTCGAGCAGCACCATGCGCATGCCGGCCTCGTCCCGTTTCTTGTCCATCGCCATCAGGTCGAGCACCCGGGCGAGCTCCAGGCCGTCGACTCGTGTGCGGAGACCGAGTGAGTCGATCGTGTCCTCGATCATGGCCGTGCCGGTGAAACTGACCAACTTCTCGGAGATTGCAGCGGCGGCGATCATCCCGAGACCGACGCTCTCCCCATGACTCAGAGCAGAGGCGTACTCGATGGCATGTCCGATCGTGTGCCCGAAGTTGAGATGAGCTCTCACCCCCTGGTCGGTGGCGTCGGCGTCCACGATCGTCGCCTTCACTCGGACCGCGCGCTCGACGACCTCGCCGAGAGGAGCACGCATCCCCTCGGACCCGATGAGAGAGGCCAGCTCTGCATCACCGATGAGCCCCGCTTTGTAGGCCTCGGCCAGACCTTCTCTTATCAGGTAGCCGGGCAGCCGGGCCAGCTGGTCGACATCGATGATGACACGGGTCGGGTGCCAGAAGACGCCAACCAGGTTCTTCCCCGCGATGTTCACGCCGGTCTTCCCACCTATCGAGGCGTCGACAGCGCCGAGCAGAGTGGTGGCGAAATGAACGACCTCGACGCCTCTCAGCCACGTGCCGGCGACATAACCGGCCAGGTCGGTGACCGTGCCGCCGCCGACACCGACGATGGTGTCGTGACGCGCCAGGCCAAAGCGAGCCAGGGCCTCGTAGACGGACGCGGCGACACCCAGGGTCTTGGCGTGCTCCCTGTCGGGAAGCCCGATCACCTCGCACTTGAGACCGTCCCGCTCCAGCCGACGCGAGACTTCCACCGCGAGATCGGTGGGTCCCGGTTGGGTCAGGATGGCCGCCCTGGACCGATTCTCCCTATTCGGCAACAGGGACGCTGGGAGACCGCTCCCGATGATGACCTCGGTCTTCCCGGCAACCGTCAGCTTTGCCACGGCCCGCTCACCTCGCATACCGCCCCGTCGTCAGTGGCACGGCCAAGGGCTGGGCATGTGAATCTCCCGACGGAGGTCTTGGCCGGCATCATCAACCCGATCAGCCACATCGCTCACTCACCGAGGCGTCTTTCGATCCGGTCGCGGTACGCCCCCACCGACCCGGCCAGCTCGTCCACGGTGTCTCCACCGAACTTCCTGGTCATCTCCGAGGCGAGCACGAACGCGGCCATCTGCTCTCCCACGACTGCGGCCGCGGGGACTGCACAGACATCGGAGCGTTCCCGTACCGCCTGGTCCGCTGCACCCGTGCTCATGTCGATCGTCCTGAGTGGCTGCATCAACGTCGAGATGGGCTTCATGGCCGCTCGGACGCAGATCGGCTGACCGTTGCTCATGCCCCCTTCGATGCCACCGGCCCGGTTGGTGACTCTGGCTACATCTCCGTCGACACGGACTATCTCGTCGTGGGCCGCTGACCCGGGCGATGCCGCTGCGCCGAACCCGTCACCGATCTCCACGCCTTTGATCGCAGGGATCGACATCAAGGCTCCACTGAGCAACATGTCGAGACGGCGGTCGTAATGAACGTGTGACCCGATCCCGACAGGAACATCGAGTGCGACCACCTCGAAGACGCCACCGAGAGTGTCCTTCTCGTCCCTGGCTCGATCGATGGCCGCCACCATCTCCGCCGAAGCCTGCGGGTCGAGACAGCGAACAGGGTCCTGGTCGATGCGATCACGATCGTCCAATTGGGGGACGAGCGGTTTGGCCACCACCGATCCGATCGACACCACGTGACTCAGTATCTCGATGCCACACGCGGCGAGAAGGGTGCGCGACAGGTAGCCGACGACAGTCCTCGATGCGGTCTCGCGGGCCGAGGCCCGCTCCAGGATGTCCCGGGCGTCACCTGTGTCGTACTTGAGCATTCCGGCGAGGTCGGCGTGACCCGGACGGGGTCGGGTGACCTCCTTGCCGCCCTCACCGGGGCCCGGATTCATGATCTTGTCCCACTTGGGCCACTCTGTGTTGCGAATAACCACGGCAACCGGGGATCCCAGGGTGCGACCGTGGCGAACACCGCCGAGAAACTCGATCTCGTCCTGTTCGATGGACATTCTTGCCCCTCGCCCATAGCCGTGGCGACGGCGGGCCAATTCGGCGGACAGACCGTCGAGACCGACCTCCAGACCCTTGGGCAGACCCTCGACGATGGCAACCAGCCCAGGGCCGTGAGACTCGCCGGCAGTCAGGAACCGCAACATCCGGACAAGCCTACGAGGGAACCGGAATCGCTCCCACTCCGACCATGGCGACGGCGGTCCAGGCGCCGAGGATCATCGGTGGCCCATAGGGCAGCTCGGTCTTCCGTCCGGCCGCGCCGCCCAGCAGCATCACGAAGGCAATGACACCCCCGATCATGGCGGTGGCGAAGACCGCCCACCCGAGAACGCTCCATCCCAGATAGGCGGTGAACAAACCGAGCTGTACCGAGAGCTTGACGTCACCCGCTCCGAATCCCTTCCCCCGCACGACGACGAAGACAAGGGAAGTCCCGGCGAAGTAGGCCAAGGCGCCGGCCAACCCCCGAAGGAGGTCGGTGAGGTTCCCGGTCAGGGCGGCGGCGCCGGCCAGGAGGATCGAGACCACGACCGTCCCCGGCAGATTCAGGCGGTCTGTGATGCGGAACGACTCCAGGTCGGTGACGATCAGCGCCGAGGTGAGGAGGAGGAACGCCAGGTACGCGATCAGCTCCCAACCGAACCCAACCGCCATCTCGAAGACGAGGGCCGTTGCTCCGGCCGTGAGTGCGAGCACGGGCTCCCTCGAGATCCGGCGCCCGCACTCGGGGCACCTGGGACTCAGCCAGCCGCGTCGATACCCGCATCGCGCGCAGGTACCGGCCAGCGGGCGCAAAGGCTCGTCGTCGACGAGGGACTGAAGCCCCAGGTCGTGGGCGACGAGGCCGATGAGAACGCCAACTGCTCCGACGAGGACATGGGTCACCGCCGGAGCAAGATAGCGGGTGGTGCTTCAGCACAACCTTGCGTGATGCTTCGCATCACGTTGAGCGAGGGGCTCCGGCCGCCGTTACGAGTCGGAGGAGAAGTCTCGCAACGTGCCCATCCGGCGGCGCCGGAGTAGACCGTGTCCCTCGTCAGTCTCGGACTTGTCGGAATCGAGCTCCGAGAACACCTTCTCGAGGAACGCTTCGGTGTCCTCCTCGACATCCTCGGCAACCTCGGGATCTTCGATCGCTTGGACCGGTGGGATCTCAGAGAGACCTTCGCTCACGACCTCCGGAGCTCGCGGCTCCTCGTCGACCGGTGTGGTCTCGTCCTCGGGCTCTTGCCACCAGGACTCTTCGTGCGGTTGCTCGTCGCGCGGTTCGAGCGTCTCCTCAGCGAAGACCTGTTGCGGCTCGTCGGCCTCCACCTCTGTTGGCTCTGGTCGCGCGACGGGATCCTGATGAGGCTCCTCGTGATAGGAATCCTCGTGCGAAGGCTCTTGGTGGTGCTCATCGATGGTCGTGGTAGGTGCCGCCGTGGGCTCCGTCCATTCATCCTCCACCTGTTCCTGACCCAGCTCCACGAGCTCGCTGTTGACCAGGCGGGCGACCACGCGAGCCGTCCAGAACTCCGTCGTCCCGAGATGGTCGGCGATGTCTCGTACCGACTTGCCGTCGCCGATCTCGCTCAGGATCTTCCAGTCGTCACTCTTCACCGACACTTCTTCGCGATCGCCGAGGTCACGTCTCAGACCGATCGCAGCCCCTAGATCTGGAACCACGTCACTCACCTTGGCCCACTCCCGGCCGCGCGCTTCGGCATCGCTGAGCAGGGCCTCGAGCTCGAAGGACTTGGGCGATGCATATGGAGTGACCTGACCCTCTTTGACCTGGAAGTCGCCGCCATGGTCCGAGATCTGGAAGAGGCTCTCGACGGTCATCTCGCGCAGGAGCTCGACGATGTCCTGGTTGCTCTCTGCCAGAGCGGCAAGGGTCGTCTCACCGGTGGTCACCCGGCGAAGTGCGCTCTCCTGGGCGTAGCCCGAGTTGGCCAGGTGTCTGCGCAGCACGTCGTCGTCGGACGTGGTCGCCAGATCGATCCCGCCCTTGCCCACGAACACACGCCCCTGCAGACCATTGCCGGCAACCTCCACGGCGCCCTGCTGCTTGGAACGTGTCAGCAGTCTCAAGATCTCATCCAGGGGCACGAAGCCCAAATTCCCGGAAAGCGTCACCTCAGCTCCTTCTCAAAGCTCGTGAGTTGGAATCGGCCCTGACCTCAGAGCCCTTTAGACGTTTCTGATGGCCCGGCGCAGGGCGGAATAGTCGGTTTTGACACCGGTCCAGAGGCGAAATGACTCGATGGCCTGCAGGATCAGGAACTCATGGCCGTCGGCGCGAGGCAGGCCCAGGCCACCGGCCTCCACCATTGCAGGCGTCGGGGCATTCCCATAGGGGAGGTCGATGAACCCCCCTGCCACGGACAGGACGTCTCCAGGAAGGGCCTCACGATTCATTCCCAGCGGGGTGGTGTTGATCACCAGAGAGCCGGCCACGGCGGTGCCCCACGTCACCACCGCGCCACCGAGAGCGGACGTGAGATTCTCAGCCGATTCGGGGCGACGCGAACAGACGTACACCTGTCTCTGCCCACCGATCGCCGCCATGGCGGCCGCCGCACTTCCCCCGGCCCCGAGCAGAAGTATCGAGCTGATGTCGGCGAATCGGTCACTCTGGAGCAGGACTCTGAAGGCGGTGCTGTCCGTGGAGTGTCCGACAACGGTGTCCCCGTCGAGAACGAGTGTGTTCACCGAATGGGAGAGTTCTGCTTGTGGGCTGAGCAGATCGGCGAGTTCGGCGGCCGCAGCTTTGAGCGGCATCGTGACGTTCAACCCCTGCCACTCACCTGCTCTGAGCGCTCCCACCGTCCTGGTCAGGACTCCGCGATCAGCCCGAATCCTCTCGTAGGTCCCGTCGAGGCCGGCCAAGTCGAGCATCGCTTCGTGGATGGCTGGAGACCGGGAATGCTCCACAGGGTCGCCGAGAACGGCCAGGCGAAAGTGCGTCACGGGATCGATTGTGGCACCGGCTCAGGGTAGGACCCCGTCCTCCCGGGCCTGGGCGACGTTCTCGTTGTGCTCCTCGAGTGTCTCAGCGAACGCATGATGGCCTTCGGCATCGGACAGCACATAGAAGAAGTAGGGAGTGTTGTCTGGTGCCGCGGCCGCCTCGAGGGACGCTCTGCCAGGTGCCGAGATCGGCGTTGGCGGGAGACCTTGATACAGGTAGGTGTTGTACGGCGAGTCGAACTCGCGGTCGAACTGTGCAACGTCTCTCGTGTCGAGGGCGTAGAGCACGGTGGCATCGATTTCCAGCGCCATCCCTTCGGCGAGACGGTTGTGGATAACGCTGGACACGATGGGACGCTCCTCATCGAGCTGCACCTCGGACTCGACCAGCGACGCAAGGACTATCCCCTGATACGGGGTGTAGCCGAGCGCCTCCCAGGTGGTCCAGTCGACTGAGTTGACTCTCTGCTCCATGGTCGAAGCGAGCCGCTGCAAGATGGCCTCGGGACCGGCCGAGGCGGAGAACTCGTAAGTGTCCGGGAAGAGCAGACCCTCCCAGTCTTGGAGCTCGGGGTCATCAGGCATCTCGACGAGCGACGTGCTGACGCTCCCATCGCGAAGAACGGCCTCGAAATCCGCATACTCGTGAGGAGTGTCCTCGGCCAGAGAAGTGAGGATCTCGTCGACGCGCAGGCCTTCGATGACGGTGACCCGGTAGACCGAGGCGCCGGGCCCGGTTACCAACTCGGCGACCACGTCCGCGGGGTCCATCAATGTGACCAACTCATAGGTGCCGGCCTGGAGTCTCTGTGCGGCATCGACGTTGCGAACCGCCACTTCGAACTCGAGCGCCGACCGCACGACGCCCTGTGCGGCCAGGATGGCCCCGATGTCCTCAGCGGTCGACCCGGGGTCGATCTCGACGGTCACGTCGAGACCGGGCTCGACGTCCACGGGCGATCCGCTCACGTCCTGAGGTCCCAGGGCATCGCCAACCGTGCGGCCGAGATACGACGCTCCGGCCACGACGATCACGGCGCCGAGCACGATGCCGACGCCGATGAGGATCACCTTGGTCAAGCGTGACCAGCCTGGCTGTTCGGGGACGGGTTCGAAACTCATGGGTTTCCAGCTGATTCGACGTCTTGGTCCTCCGGGGAGTTCCCGGGAGTGGAGTCCAGGTATGTCTGCAAGATGATGGCCGCTGCCACCTTGTCGACGGTTTCTCTCCTGTCGCGGCGCTTCATTCCCGATTCGAGAAGGGCACTCTCAGCCAGCCGAGACGTGAACCGCTCGTCCACGTACTCCACTGCCGCCCCGAGCAACTCCTCCACCTGGGCACCAAGCTCACGTGCGCCTTCCGCAGATGCTCCCTCATTCCCGCTGAGGGCCGTGGGCAAACCCATGACGACTCGACCGATGTCGTACTCGTCGCCGATGCGGCGCAATGCGGCGGCGAGCTCACTCCGTGACACGACCTCCAAAGGTCGTGCGGTGATACCGAGCCCGTCGGAGATGGCGAGCCCGATCCGCTTGGTCCCGAAGTCGATCCCGAGGACCCGTCTCACAGCTCGGCCAGCGCCCGACTCATTTCGATCCGGGCGGCATCCAGGGCCAATCCGAGAGCATCGCCTTTGGGACCTCCAGCCTGGGCCAACTCCGGATCGCGGGATCCCCCGCCACCGAGCTCGGCCGCCGCCGAAACCAGGAGCTCTCCCGCGCTCATCCCCCGGTCGACCAGGTCACGGGTGAGAAGCCCCACCAGGGCCCCCTTCCCCCCTGACGTCGAGCCCAATACCACCGCAGATGGGGCTCCGAGCCGATCACGGACCCCCAAAGCGATCTGGCGAAGCTCGTTTCCGTCGGCCTCACCGGCTCCGGCGACGACGAGAGTCACGTCACCCACCTTTTCGGAACTGCCCGCCAACTCTTCGGCTACCGACCCCATCCTCTGGCTGGCGATGGCTTCGAGCTGATCCTCGAGGCCGGTCACCTTGTCCAACAGCTGCTCCACCCGCTGCGGAATCTGGTCAGCGGGAGCCCGGAGCAACTCTCCTGTCTTACCCAATGCTCGCCGCAGCGCCACGAGATGGTCATAGGCCGCCATTCCCGTCAGGGCCTCCACGCGACGGAGGTTGGAGCCGATGGACGACTCACTCAGGATCAGCAACGGGCCCACTTGGGCCGATGTCACCGTATGCGTCCCGCCGCAGAACTCGGTGGAGTAGTCCCCGACCTCGACCACGCGAACGATCTCGCCGTACTTGTCGCCGAAGAAGGCGAGAGCACCCATGGCCTCAGCCTCCTCCTTGGTGGTGATGGTCGTCGTCACCCGGCTGTTGTCCACCAGACGCTGGTTGATCTCTGCCTCGATCTCGCTGATCTCGCGAGGGGCTACTTGGGAGAAGTGCGAGAAGTCGAAGCGAAGACGCCCGTCGTCGACCAGGGATCCCGCCTGGTTGGCATGATCCCCGAGCACGTCGCGGATGGCGTAATGGAGCACGTGTGTCCCCGTGTGACTCTTCCGGATGCCTTCCCGCCGGGGGCTGTCGATCGCCGACCGCACCGGTTGTCCGGTGCGCAGCGAGCCTTTGGTCACCTTCACTATGTGTCCGTGCAGGCCCTGGATCACGTGTTGGGTGTCGGTGACCACGGCAATTCCTGTGTCGGTCTCGATTCGACCGGTGTCTCCAACCTGGCCCCCGGACTCGGCGTAGAAGGGGGTCTTGTCCAGAAAGACCTCGACTTCCCGTCCCTCGCCCGCCTCGTCGATGACCTCCCCGTCGGCGACAAGCGACAGCACCACACCGTCAGACGTCTCGAAGTCGTATCCCACGAAATCGGTGAGACCATGAGTGTCGAGCACCTCGCGGTACACCTCCGCGGCCTCGGTGGACTCGCCACCTCTCCAGGCGGCGCGGGCCCGGCTCCTCTGCGCCTCCATCTCGGCATCGAAGCCGTCGAGGTCGATATGCACGCCTCGCTCCGCCGCGATCTCTTTGGTCAGGTCGATCGGGAAGCCGTAGGTGTCGTGCAGCTTGAACGCGGTGTC
>DASUUP010000175.1:0-6838 GCA_036373995.1 Acidimicrobiia bacterium | reverse complement strand
CATATGGATGTAGCCCATCGCGTAGTCGGCCAATTCGTCTCCAAACACGCCGGGTGTGTTGAAGACTGCAATACCGAGCTCGTCGGCTGCTTCGAAGTTGATGCCATCCACGCCGATCCCCCATTTTGAGATGACTTTGAGCCGCGGGATCGCCGACTCCAAGACTCGTCGAGTGAGATGATCGTCACCGGCGAGGATGCCGTCGTAGTCCTTGAGGATCGGGAGAAGATGTTTTTCTTCCAGTTGCTGACCGTCGAATCGGGGGAAGTCGGCGGATACACCCTGGACGTCCAGAAACTCGCGGACTCGGTCCTCGTCGTCCCAGACCAGCCGGCACGTGACCAGCACCCGTGGTTTAGCCATCGCGTCTTTCCAGAAGCAGTTCGGCCAGCTCGAATTCGAACTGATCATCAATGTCGATTGCCTCGGATGCATCCATCGGAAACAGGATCGGATTTGTGCCGATGCGGAGACGAGTCCGCCTCACCTGCTCGGTCGGCGCGATGTAGATGTTGGAGTTCTCCTCTAGCAGGGGCGGGAGATCCTGGGTCCGCAGTAGCTCGGCAGGCTCGTGGTTAACGGGCCGACCGTCGGGGAAGAAGAACCGTGATTGCCAGACCGTGACCGACATCAGCGAGTCGTGTTGACCTTGATCCTCTCCGAAATCGCGTATGGCTGCATCAATGGTCTTGGCCGTCAATAGTGGATTGGTCGCGTGTGTCTGCAGGAGAACCGGATGCGTCGTGTGATCAGCGATATAGGCCACGATGTCATGCATGGGGACCAGGTCCCCATGCAGGTGTTCAGGACGTCGATTGACCGAGACATCCCGGTACACCGAACGGACCGCGGCTTCGATCTCATCGCTGTCGGTGTCCACCATCACCTCGTCAACGAGTGAGGTAGCGAGGAGGGTGTCGAGGATCCAATGGAACAGGGGCTTGCCGGCGATGGGGCGCAGGTTCTTGCCGGGAACACGTTCGGAGTGACCCTTCATGGGTACGACGGCCAGGACTCTCACCACTCAATGCTCCGGGTAGTAGAAGCGTTGCTTCATCTCACTGGACGGAGGCCGGCGGGTGTGAAAGCCCTGGTAGGTGCCGGCGAACTGGGCGAGACGGAATCGCACAATGGGCCACATATTCCGGAGGAACACCGACTCCCGGGCGGCCGCCCCCCAGTCCTTTGTGATATTCCTGAACGACAGCCGGATGAAATCCCAGGCGTTGAAGTGCTCGTTGGGGAATACCTTCTGGAAGGTGATCGCCTCCCGCATGTATCGATTGCGAATCTGGGTGGGTGACTCGTTGTGGACGTGGATGACACCGGCGTCGGCGCGGTAGCTGACCCACCAGCCCTTGCGTATCGCCTGCTGTGCCCAGGCGACGTCCTCGAGCCCGGTCAGGGACTCGTCGTAGGGGAACTGCTCCCAGAGCGCGCGGCGAACAGCACAGTTGGCGTTGTTGGAGAAGGCGTCGTCCTGTCTCGGCACGGAGACATCAGGAAACCAGCGCCTCAGGATCTGCCGCTCAGAGAAATGAGACTCCGGCACTCCCCGCTGCCGACCGTAGACCGCAGCCACCTGCTCGTCCTCGAAACCTGAGAGCAGATTCTCCAGCCACTCCTCATGCTCGGGGTAGCAGTGCGCAGAGATGAAGACGAGGAACTCGCCGCGAGCGGCCTCGCAGCCAATGTTGAGTGATCTGCCGAAGCTGAACTCTTCCTTTTTGATGTGACAGAGGACGACGTCCTCGTTTTGGACGATGTCGAGAGTTCCGTCGTCCGAGCCCGAGTCAACGACGACAACCTCGAAGTCGCGAAAGGTCTGTCGCTTCAGTTCCGAGAAGACTTTGGGAAGATGCTCGGCTTCGTTGTAGCAACGGATAACGACCGAGGCCGCAGGGTTGTCGGTTGTATGCGCCATCAGCTAGTCCGATTTCCTCGTCTTGACCGACCGTCGATAGGCCTCGACCACGTCACTCGCATTGCCTTTCGCCGCTATCTCCCCTTGCTCCAGCCAAATGGCCCGATCACAAAACTCCTCCACACTGCCCAACGAATGAGAGACAAAAAGGATCGTCCCGGCACGATCAAGAAGTTCACGCATCTTCTGCATGCTCTTCTCTTGGAACGAAGCATCCCCTACAGCGAGAATCTCGTCTAATAGCAGAACCTCGGGGTCGAGATTCATCGCGACCGAGAAGGCGAGACGGGAGAACATGCCCGCCGAGTAAGTCTTCATTGGACGATCGATGGCATCTTCGAGTTCGGCGTACTCGACGATCTCGTCGAAGCGCTCGTCGATCTGGTGTTTTCGCATTCCGGCAGCGAGTCCACCGAGATAAACGTTCCGTCGCCCCGTGAGCTCAGGGATGAAACCCACCCCCAGCTGCAGGAGAGTGGAAGTCTTGCCGTGGACCACAGCTTTGCCCTCGTTAGGGCGCAGCGTCCCGGCTACGCAGCGCAGCAGCGTGCTCTTGCCGGCGCCATTTTTCCCGACGACTCCAAAGGCTTCCCCGCGGTTGACAGAGAAGGAGACATTGTTGAGAGCAACGACTCCTT
Source organism: Acidimicrobiia bacterium (assembly GCA_036373995.1). Lineage (GTDB taxonomy): Bacteria > Actinomycetota > Acidimicrobiia > Spongiisociales > ZC4RG35 > JANQRA01. Next base: position 4,276 of record DASUUP010000175.1, on the reverse strand, counting down.
CGGGTGCGCGACGCCGGCCGATGGATCGTCGCAGGGTCGGTTTTCGCTCGACGTACGGGCGGAACCGAACGTAGAGATCCTCGACCACGATCGACTGTTGGCTCACAAGTGTCTCGCGATCTTGCCTTCATACCGAACGAAAAGCCCGATGCCCACGAAGCCGACTACGACAGCCCAGACAGCGAAGCTCCAGAGCAATCCCGGGTCGAACGGGCTGGCACCGGTCACCACCCCTTCCTGGTCGACGACGCCGATAAGTGATGCCCGATAGACGGAGATGAGACTGAACATCGGGTTGAGCTCGGCGAGGGGAGCAAAACTCGCTGCCCGGTCCGACTCGAGGAAGCTCAGAGGCCAGATGATCGGGGAGACATAAAGCCAGATTCGAGTCAAGTACGGAATGAAGTTGTTGATGTCGCGGAAAGGGACTGCCAATCGGCCCGCGATCGATGCGAGGCCGAGGTTGAAAAGGAGCTGAAGGGGAACGATCGCCAGCAGCAGCACCAGAGACCACCCCGGGAAGAACCCGCGAAAAACGAGCTGTAGGCCAAGCAGAACTCCTAGGGAAACCGTGAAGCCCACTAAAGCCTCTATCAGATTTGCCAAGGGCAGGATGAGCCTGGGGAACTTGAGATTGGTTAGCAGCTTCGAGTTCTGGAGTATTGCGTTGGCGCCGCCGGTCAGGGACTGAGCGGTGAAGTGGAAGACGAACATGCCTGACATGAGGTAAATGATGTCTCTTGCGCCTGGGAAGATGAGACCGAAGACGAACCAGTAGACCAGGCTCAGCAGGACCGGATTGAGGACCCACCAGAAAAGACCGAGCGTCGTAGACGCGTTCCTTGCCTTGAAGTTTCCCATCGCGAGGAACCAGATGAACTCCCTGCGCCGCCACAGCTCTTTGATGTAATAGACGAGACGCCTCGTGTAGTAGGTAGGGGCTGGCGTGGTCTGAGTCATCGCCCTAGCCGCTCCAAAATCATCCCCGCACCGTCATTCACATCCATCGCGGAACCGTCCAGATGGAGCTCCGGAGACACCGGGGCCTCGTACGGATCGTCGACCCCGGTCATCCCAGAGATCTCACCGGCCCGGGCCCTGGCATAGAGACCCTTCGGATCCCGCTCCTCACACACCTCCAAGGGTGTGTCCACGAACACCTCGACGAACCGAAGCGCGATCTCCTCGTGCTTGCGGCGCACCGCATCGCGGTCGGCCTGGTAGGGAGAGATCACCGGCACCAGCACCACCAGACCGGCATCGGCCATGAGCCGGGCGATCTCGCCGACCCGACGGATGTTCTCGGTCCGGTCCTCTTTGCTGAAACCGAGGTCGGAGTTGATCCCATGGCGGAGGTTGTCGCCATCGAGGACGTACGCCGCCCGCCCCTCAGCCACCAGCCGCTCCTCCACTACGTAAGCGATCGTCGACTTCCCGCTCCCGGAGAGACCAGTGAGCCAAACCGTCACGCCCGCTCCCCCGGTCGCGGACGCCCGATCCACCCGATTGACGGCGCCCTCATGCCAGACGACGTTCTCGGTCATGCAGCTTCGCCGGTGATCATCCCCGCGCCGACCGTGTTGTTGGTCCCCTCCTCCACGAGGACGAACGACCCAGTCTCCCGGTTCCGCCGGTACTCGTCGAAGAAGAACGGTGTCGTCGTGCGGAGCCGGATTCGTCCGATCTCGTTGAGGGTGAGCTCCGTGGCGTCGCCGTCGCGATGCAGGGTGTTGACATCGAGCCGGTATTGCAGCTCTTTGACCATCGCCCGACCCCATTTCGTGGTGTGCTTGATCTGAAACTTGACCCCGGGCCGGAGGGGCGCGCTTTCCGACATCCAGGCGACCATGGCGTCGATGTCCTGTGACGAGTGCGGCTGGTTGTGGGGTCGGCAGATCATGTCACCGCGGGAGATGTCGATGTCGTCGTCGAGAGTGATGACCACCGACATCGGCGGAGCTGCCTCGTCGAGGTCGCCGTCGTAGGTCGAGATCGATTTGATGGTCGAACTGAACCCACTGGGCAACACCATGACTTCGTCGCCGGGTTTCATCAGCCCGCCGGAGACTTTGCCGGCGTAGCCCCGGTAGTCGGGAAAGTCGTGCCGGTGGGGGCGGATCACGTACTGAACCGGGAATCGCACGTCGATCAGGTTCTCGTCTGAGCCGATGTGGATCTCCTCCAGCAGTTCGAGGACCGTCGGGCCGTGATACCAGGGCATGTTGGCCGACTGCTCCACGATGTTGTCGCCTTTGAGAGCGGACACCGGCACGAATCTGAGGTCGTGGATGTCCAGCCGGCGGGCGAACTCACGGAACTCGTCGACCACCTCGTCGAAACGCTCCTCCGACCAGTCGACAAGATCCATCTTATTGACGCAGAGCACCAGGTGGGGAACCCCCAGCAGCGAGGCCAGGAACGAGTGACGTCTGGTTTGTTCCAGGACTCCGTTGCGAGCATCCACCAGGATCAGCGCAATGTTGGCGGTCGACGAGCCGGTGACCATGTTCCTCGTGTACTGGATGTGGCCGGGGGTGTCGGCGAGGACGAACTTGCGTTTCGGAGTGGCGAAGTACCGGTAGGCAACGTCGATGGTGATTCCCTGCTCCCGTTCGGCGCGGAGACCGTCGGTGAGCAGCGCCAGGTCGACATAGTCGGTCCCCCGCCGCCGGCTGGCGTCCTCGACCGCGTCGAGCTGATCCTGGAAGATCTGCTTGCTGTCGAAGAGCAGTCGCCCGATGAGTGTGCTCTTCCCGTCGTCGACCGACCCGGTGGTGGCGATCCGGACCAGCTCCATCAGAAGTACCCCTCTTTCTTGCGGTCCTCCATGGCGGCCTCGGCGGTGCGATCATCGGCACGACTCGCCCCGCGCTCGGTGATCCGCGTCGCCGCCACCTCGTCGATGATGTCCAGGACCGTCGCCGCAATCGACTCGAACGCCCCGGTGCATGACATGTCGCCCACAGTGCGAAACCGGACCGTGGCTTCAAACACTTGCTCGCTGTCCGTGGGCATCAGGTAAGGCGACTCCGCCATGAGCATCCCGTCGCGCTCGAAGACCTTCCTGCTGTGCGAGAAGTACACCGACGGGAGCTCGATCTCCTCGTCCGCGACGTACTGCCAGATGTCCATCTCGGTCCAGTTGGAGATGGGGAACGCCCTGATGTGCTCACCCACCCGGATCCGGGGGTTGTACAGGCTCCACAGCTCGGGACGCTGGTTCTTGGGATCCCACTGGCCGAACTCGTCTCTGAAGCTGAACACCCGCTCCTTGGCCCGGGCCTTCTCTTCGTCGCGCCGGGCTCCGCCGAAGACCATGTCGAAACGGTGTTTCTCGATCGCATTGAGCAGCGTCTCGGTCTGCAGCCGATTCCGGGAGGCACGCGGGCCGGTCTCTTCGACCACTCTCCCCTGATCGATCGCCTCCTGGACCGAGGCCACGATCAACTGTGCCTCGAGGGACTCGATCGTTCGGTCCCGGAACTCGATCACCTCGGGGAAGTTATGTCCGGTGTCGACGTGCATGACCGGGAATGGCAGTCGGGCAGGCCAGAATGACTTGACGGCGAGACGGAGCACGACCGCGGAATCCTTGCCACCAGAGAAGAGGAGCACGGGTCGTTCGGACTCCGCCGCTGCCTCGCGGATGATGTGGATCGACTCAGATTCGAGCTCTTGGAGATGGGTGGACGTGCCAGGCACACCCAGAGGTTAAAAGAAGGGACGCCCATTGAGGCATTTTGCAGTTGACGGTCAGTGGTCGGCGACGTGAATTCAGAGCTGGAGACGACGCGCCAGAACACCGACCCCGGCAACGTCACTCTCTTAACCTCCGCCCAACATGACACCGGAAGCCTGGCTGACCGCCCTCATCGTCTTCCTCATCCTCGCCGGGCTGGTGGCGAGTCTCGCCTCCCCTTCGGTGCTCGCCTTCTCCGGGGTAGTAATCCTCCTCCTGGTGGGCGTCATAGACCCCTCTCAGGCTCTTTCCGGATTCTCCAACCCGGCGCCGTTCACCGTTGGGGCACTCTTCGTCGTCGCCCGGGCCATCTCCAAGTCCGGGGCGATCAGACCGTTCACCCAGTCGCTGATGGGGCGGACCGGCCATACCCGCCGTCCGCTGCTCAGGATGCTCGCCCCGACGGTCGTGGCGTCGGCCTTCATGAACCACATCCCCCTGGTGGCGATGATGATTCCAGAGGTCACCACCTGGGCACGGAAGCGAGGGTCGGATGCCGCCCGGTTCCTTCTACCGCTCTCCTACGGGGCAATCTTC
>DASUUP010000174.1:0-2163 GCA_036373995.1 Acidimicrobiia bacterium | reverse complement strand
ACAGAGGAATCTCGAGCTGGCCGGATCCGTCGACGGAGACGTCGACGTCTCCGTGAACCGACTCACGGTGGTCGATCAACTGAACGTGGTTGGTGATTTCGGCTATCGCTCCGCAAACGAGGCAGAGGGCATCGATCGGGTGACAGCAGGTGGGACCATCGTCGCCAAGGAGCCCTTGCCACCGAACATCCGGGTTCGGGCTCTGACCCTGTTGGGGCGCTTCATGGTCATCCTGTTCCTCTCGATCGCCGCCTTGACGACCGCGTACGGCTGGCCGACACGCACCGCGCGGGCCATCGCCGAGGTGGGTCGGACACCGGTGCGGAGATGGCTCACCGGGGTGGTGATCGTTTTCTCCCCGCTCATCGCGATCGGTGTGACCGCCTTGATACTCGGGTTGGCTCCGCCAGAGGCTGCGTTTCCGTTGCTCGTGGTGCTGATACCGCTGATCCTGGCTTTGTTCGGCCTCTCGTTCGCCCTCGCTCTCGTCTCGGGCGCACCGGTGGTGGGATGGCTCGGAGGAGTGGTCTTCAGACGTTTCGAGATCTACGGGGCGATTCTGGCCGGATCGATCCTGATCGGGCTCGCCTGGTATCTGCCATGGATGGGACTCCTGGTCCCGCTGATCGTTCTGCCACTCGGTCTCGGGGCCTGGCTGGCCACCTGGCGTCAGGACGCCACTCGCTCCTTGACCGTTTGAGTGCTCCGAGTGCGACGGAGATGATCGTCGATATAGCCGACGCTCACCCGACCGCATCGCTCGCAGACCGTGCGGCTCAACCCGGCGATCTCCATCCGCAACTCGGAGGTGTGTGAGCACTTCTCCATGTTGCGGAGCCTCGACCGGAACTTCTTGCTCATGTGGTCAACATCGTCGCCCTCTCGGGGGGTGCTGGAGGGTCATTGCGAACCCGCACACGGTGACTAGTCCCCGGCCTGCGACTCCGGCTTCAAGCAGTGTGCTTGCCGAGTTGTTTGCGCTCCTCGGCGAAGACGTCCTTGACGAAGTCGACCGATACCTGCCCGCAGCGAAGACAAACTGTTCGTCGGAGCCCGGCGATCGTGGCCGATCTCTTTTCGTTGTGCTGGCAGGTGACTCTGGATTCACGATCCCGGTTCACACCCATGCGCGCCCACTCCTCATTTTGGAAAAGCCTCATGTCTATCGGCTGGGGTCGTCTTCGTCTTGGTGGGTCGAATGGCCCAAGCTTCGCGTCGGGGCTGGGCCGGCGTCTGGGCGATTGGCCAACTCGCCGCTTAGTCTTTGCAGTGTGACCGCCGCCACCGACGTCTACGACCGTCCGCTCCGGGATCTGCGCATCTCGGTCACCGACCGATGCAATTTCCGGTGCACCTATTGCATGCCAAAAGAAGTCTTCGGTCCCGGCTACGAATTCCTTCCCCGGGATCAGCTTCTCACCTTCGAGGAGATCGTCTCCGTTGTCCATCACTTCGTCGGGCGTGGCGTCAACAAGGTGCGAATCACCGGTGGAGAGCCCTTGCTTCGCAAGGGGATCGAGGATCTGATCGGGATGATCTCGGCCGTCGATGGCGTCGAGGACCTGACCTTGACCACCAATGCCTCCCTCCTGGCCCGAAAGGCCGAAGCTCTCGCCGCCAACGGATTGAATCGGGTGACCGTGAGTCTCGACGCCATGGACGACCCCACATTCCAGACGATGAACGACGTGGGATTCCCGGTGTCGGCCGTGCTGGAGGCGATAGACGTGGCTGCCGAAGCCGGATTGAGCCCGGTGAAGGTCAACGCGGTCATCAAGCGTGGCGTCAACGAGCACGCCGTTGTCGATATGGCTCGTCATTTCAAAGGGACGGGTCACATCGTGCGGTTCATCGAGTTCATGGACGTGGGCAACACCAACGGATGGCGAATGGACGACGTGGTGCCGGCCGAGGAGATCGTCCAGGCGATCAATGCCGAGTTCGCGGTGGAGCCGGTCCCCTCCAACTACGCGGGGGAGGTGGCCAACCGCTTCCGATTCCTGGACGGGTCGGGAGAAGTCGGCGTGATCGCATCTGTCACCAAACCGTTCTGTGGCTCCTGCACCCGGGCCCGGGTCTCGGCGGAGGGAGTCCTGTACACCTGTCTGTTCGCCGCCGGGGGGACCAGTCTCCGAGATGTGATTCGAGCGGGCGGTGACCTCG
>DASUUP010000173.1:0-2553 GCA_036373995.1 Acidimicrobiia bacterium | reverse complement strand
TCGGTCTCACCATGGGTCAGCAGAGCTGGCTTCGGCTGCTCGACATCGACCACCACCAGTACATGCCGGGGACCTCTGCAGCCATGGCTCCGGGATTCGAAGACGCCGATGCTCTCGCCGCCGCCAAGAGCTCTGAGGACTACTGGGCCAAGACCTGACGATCTCCGGTGAACCGCTGAGCGTCGCCGGATCGTAGAGAACTCGTTGACAGACCGCCGAGCACATCCTTAAGTTAGCCCGGACTACAAACGATTGCAGTGGTCCCCCGGGAGGCCCGGCATCGGGTGTGGCATTGAACCGAGGAGGAGACATGAGACATCGAAGAAACGTCGGAGCCAAGCCGCTGTGGGCGATCTTCCTGGCGATGGCGATGGTGGTCGCCGCCTGCACAGGGACCACCACCGACACCACCCAAGACGTGGACACGACCGTCGGCGACGGTGACGAAGTCACAACGACCGCCGGAGAGCCCAGCGATACCACGGCCCCGCCCACCGAAGGAGGCGTGACCAATCCCGACACCTTCGTCCACGCCGCTGACGACGAGCCGCTCTCCCTCGACCCGGCACAAGTGGAGGCGGGCGAGGGAGGCGAAACGGTCATCCTCCAGGTCTTCGACCGCCTGGTCGAGTTCTCCCCGGAGGGCCCTGATCTCGTGCCCGGCCTCGCCGAAGCCGTTCCTACGGAGGACGACGGGGCGATCTCAGCCGACGGCCTCACCTATACATTCCAGATCAGGGAAGGAGTGGTCGACCACCTGGGTAACCCGGTGGACGCCACCGACGTCAAGTACTCATGGGACCGTGTCCTCACCATGGACCTGCCCGAGGGCAATGCCGGGGTGCTGGCGGAGAACATAGCCTCGACCGAGGCGCCCGACGCCCAAACCTTCGTAGTGACTCTCAACCAGCCAAATGCGGCATTCCTCAACTCGGTGGTCACTCTGGCAGTGGCATCCATCGTCTCCGAGGAGGCCGTCGAAGCCAACGGTGGCGTGACCGCCGGCGAGCCCAACGAGTTCATGGCTACCAGCCCGGTGGGCACCGGACCCTACGTCTTCGAAGCGTGGAACCGGGGCGAGAACCTGCTGTTCACGGTCAACGAGGACTATTGGGGAACTCCGGCCAACCTCGACCTGCGGATCGAGATCGTGCCCGACCCCGACGTGCGGGTCCTTGGCGTCCGGGCCGGCGACTACGACACCATCGAGACCGACCCATCGTTCGTCGGAGACATCGAGGGCGCCGAAGGTGTGACAGTGTTCCAGGGTGAGTTCTTGCTGGAACCGATCCACATCGGCTTCAACCTCAACTTTCCGCCTGATCAGATACCGGACACCGACACCATCGCCGAGGACTTCTTCTACGACCCTCAGGTCCGCCAAGCGTTCAACTACGCGTTCGACTACGACGCCTTCATCGAGGGCGCACTGGGTGGCTTCGGGGCGCCAACGCCGTTCTACATCCCCCAGGGAGTCCTGGGATACAGCCAGGACCTACCGGTCTATTCTCAGGACCTGGCGATGGCGGAACAGTTGTTCCGCGATGCGGGCGTGTGGGACGAGGGCTTCACGGTGTCGGTGATCGCCGAGGCCGGGAACCTGTTCGAGATCGCAGCCTTGGTCCTCAAGGACTCGCTCGAAGGGCTCAACCCCAACTTCACTGTCAATGTGCTGGCGCTGGCCGAGGCCCAGTTCGACGAGGCCCACGCTTCCGACCCGCTCCCCTACGCGCTCTGGGTCAAGAACGCCGACCCGTTCGGTGACCCCCACGCCTTCATGCGTGACTACATCCATCCGGATGGGCCGTGGGGTCAAGTCCACGCGTTCCGGAACGGTTACGTCGACCCCGACCAGATCGCCTCGATGATCGACGAGGCGTCGATCATCACCGATCCCGATGAGCGGGAGGCGATCTACCAGGAGCTGTCGACGATCCTGTTCGACGACCCAATGTGGGTCATCGCCGGCAACGAGGTGGCCGTGATGGCGCATCGCGACTGGGTGCAGGGGTTCGTGATGAACCCGCTTTGGCCCCGTCCCAGCCTGAAGTTCGCCCTGCTCGACAAGGGATGACCGACGACCACCTGATGGAGAGGGGCGCTGGTCCCCACGCCCCTCTCCACCCTGCATACAACGCCGCCCGCCATGCCATGATGGGTATCTGATGCAGATCAGGGATTACGTCCTGCGCCGTATGATGGTCCTCCCGATCCTGATCATCGGGACGTCTCTGATCGTCTTCACCCTCACCCGTGTCGGTGGATCGCCTATCGGCATATATCTGTCGCACGAGATGACCGCCGAGGAGGTCGCCGAGATCGAGGAACGGTACGGTCTGGACGATCCCCTCCCCGTGCAATACCTCACATGGGCAGGCGGCATGCTCACGGGCGACTGGGGTTGGTCCGGCGTAGCCGCCGCACCCGTTCGTCAGGTGTTCCCCGACAAGCTGGGCGCCACTCTGGAACTGGCACTTGCGTCCGGGATCGTGGCTGTAGCAATGGGGATCGGATTGGGCACATACGGTGGTGCCCGTCGCGATCGGCTTCCCG
>DASUUP010000172.1:0-11859 GCA_036373995.1 Acidimicrobiia bacterium | reverse complement strand
TCTTTCGCGATCGGTGCCTTGGCCCGGAAGCGGACCTTGACCGGAGAGCCGAGAAGGTCTGACGCCTTGGTGGCCACGATCTTGGAGACCGCGTCATCGTCCTCGAGGGCGGCGAGATGGAAGTCGTGGGCCACCTCGAGGATGATCGTGTTGCCCTCCACGTCGCCAGGCACCGCCTCTCGGAAGAAAGCCCACCGCCGGGCGCCGAGCAGATCGCGCAAGCCCCCGAAGAGACCGGGCCACACCTTCTGCAACTGCTCGAAGGTGATGTCGATCTTGGGTGCTTGCTCGGGCTCTTCGGCCTTCTCGGTGACAAGTGGTGCGGCCGCCTTGGCCAGCTCGTCCTCGGCGCTCTCGGTCGTTGCCGATGGAGCCGTCGGCTCCGGATCGGGTTCGACCGGCGTGACCGCGAGTTTTGCCGTCGGTGCTGCAGGTTGGGCGGCGACCTGCTCACCGGGCTTTCCCATCCGGCGCTCCAATCGGTCCATCCGGGAGATGAGCGCTTGCGGATCCGTGGCCGTCTCCGGGCGGGTGAGCTTGATTATGGCGAGCTCGGTCATCAGACGCTCCTCCCGGCCCTCGCGCAGTCTGACGAGAGCCTCGGACAACAAGTCGACGGCGCGGAGCACGTCATTGGCGGTGACCAGCTCAGCAGCCTTGCGCCACGAGTCGTAGACCTCGGGTGGCTCGTCGGCGATCTCGGCCAGATTCGGTGCGTAGTGGGCGAGGAACACACCCCGGAAGAACCCGATGGTCTCCGCGACGAAGCGCCGCAGATCGACACCGGTCGCGGCCAGTTCCGCCACCAACTCGAGCCCGGCCTTGGCATCCTGGCTGGCAACCGCCTCGGAGAGACGGGAGAAGGCCTCGGAGTCGGCCAGGCCGAGAGCACGTCTGACTCCTGTCACATCGGCCGTTCCCGATCCGAGGGCGGCGACCTGCTCGAGGAGCGAGAGCGAGTCACGCACCGAACCGCCGGCATGGCGGGCAATGGCGATCAGGGCGGTCGGATCGGTTTGGTATCCCTCGCGATCCGCGATCGTGCTCAGATAGCCGGCCAGCTCTTCGACCGGCACCGGATGGAAGTCGAACCGCTGCGTCCGGCTTCGAATGGTGTCGAGCAATTTGTACGGCTCGGTGGTGGCGAGGACGAAGTGGACGTGCTCGGGTGGCTCCTCGAGCGTCTTGAGGAGGGCGTTGCCGGCCGCCTTCGACAGCATGTGCGCCTCGTCGAGGACGAAAACCCGTTTCGAGGTGGCCGCGGAGGCCACGGTGGTGACCGAGAGCTTTATGTCGCGGATGTCGTCGACCGAGTTGTGGGAGGCCGCATCGAGCTCCATCACGTCGAGGCTGTTGCCTTCCGTGATGGCGACACAGCTCCCGCACACACCGCACGGCGAACCATCGCTGTTTCGGTTCTCACAGTTGAGGGCTTTGGCCAGGATGCGAGCGGTGGTGGTCTTCCCCGTCCCCCGGGGACCGGTGAAGAGATAGGCGTGGGCCACGCGGTCGTCGGCGACCTCGCGGGCCAGTGTCGTGGTGACATGTGCCTGGCCGATGACGTCGTCGAATGTCTGCGGGCGGTATTTCCGGTAGAGGGCCTGGTATCGCACGTGGGTGTCCACGGTACAGCTTGGGCCAGACGGATTCACCCCGAGCCGAGGATGAGCGGATTTCGGCCGGATACGGCGTGAGCAACCCCGGGTTCACTTCATTTATGCGGCCGACGCGTCGATACTTCAGCCCAGTGACTCAGTCCCTGACCGACAACCCTGCGTTGGACCTCGCCCAAACCCGACCGGCCGTTTGGTCGCGCGGACTGGTGCGGAAGTTCGGGAAGACCACCGCAGTCGACGAAGTCGACCTCACGATCATGCCCGGGGAGTTCTACGGGCTGTTGGGCCAGAATGGCGCCGGCAAGACGACGACCATCAAGTGCATCGTCGGCCTGTTGCGACCGACCGCCGGGTCCGTTGGGATCGGCGAGTTCGACACCTGGCAGTCGCCGACCGAGGTCAAGGCGCGCATCGGAGTGCTTCCCGAGGAGTTCAACCTCTACGAGCGGCTCACCGGCGCCGAGCTTCTCGACTTCACCGCGGCCATGCACGGGCTGGAGCGCTCGGAGGCTCTCAAGCGCCGCGGCGAGCTGCTCGACATGCTCGACCTCACAGGGGCCGGATCGAAGCTCATTGGTGACTACTCCCGGGGCATGCGCAAGAAGGTCGCCCTCGGGGCCGCCATCATCCACAAACCACCCGTTCTCTTTCTCGACGAGCCGTTCGAAGGCGTGGACGCCGTGTCGGCTCGCCTCATCCGAAACCTGCTTCAGCAAGCCGCCGCGGGCGGCACCACGATCGTCTTCTCGTCGCACGAGATGCATCTCGTCGAGAAGCTGTGCACCCGGATCGGGATCATGGTCGATGGCCGTCTCACCATCGAGGAGACACCGGAAGGCCTGCGCAGGATGACCGGGAAGGAGACCGTCGAGGACGCGTTCATCGCTGCAGTCGGCGGAGAAGGGGTCGACCAGCTCTCGTGGTACGAAACCTCGTCGGACTGAAGACCAGACTCACCTGGAACGGAGTCCGGCACGACACCCAGCGTCGTTTCGGGTTTCCGGTCGCGACCCTTCTCCTCGGTTGGTTGGGCTGGTATCTGGCGACGGGACTGGTCGAGACCGCTTCTCGTCTCGATGGGGCAACCCTTTCCAACTTCATGGGCTGGGTGGCCCTCATCTTCTTCGCGGGGTGGGTGACGCTCCCGGTGATCATCTTCCCACTCGACGAGAACCTCGACCCTCAACAACTGGCCGTTCTGCCAGTAAGCCACAGGCAGATGGTCACCGGCCTCGCCATGGCGAGCTTCGTGGCTCCCGCAACCGTGGTCCCCATCCTGGTGCTCGGGGCAAATACCGCCGTTCTCGGCCAAGGATGGTGGATGATGGTCCCCGCCTACTTGGTCTACGTCGGCCTGCTCGCCGTGGGCTCACAGCTCTTCTCAGCAGCGATCTCAGCCATCCTTCGCACGCGGCGCGGTCGGGACGTCGCCACGTTCCTGATCCTCGGGATCGCCGCCGGCTCGTTCTTCGTCTATCGATCGATCTCGGAGTCGATCGACGCCCAGGGGCTGTCGAGTGCTGTCACCACCAACCCGATCCTGGACTGGTCAGCCGTCCTTCCTCCGGTGGCCGCCCAACGTTCGGTCATCGAAGCCGCGGCCGGGAACGTTCCCGGAGCGTTCGCGTTCCTCGCGGCGGCCGCCGTCGGGCTCGTCGCTCTCGCCTTCCTGTGGCAACGGCTGCTCGGGTGGATGCTCACGACGCCGCAGGAAGGGAGTCGGCCCGCGGCTCGGGCGCGGCGTAGCGGCTTCACATCAGGACTGTGGGGTGTGATCCCTACGCTCGCCCGCAAAGAGCTCCGCTTCTACGTCAGAGACCCGAGACAGCGTCTGGTCTGGACCGGGACCGTGATCTTCGTCGGTCTGGCCGTGGCCGGGACCATCATGGGCACCACGGGCCTCTTCGACGTCCGCGACAACGACTGGGCCCCACTCATGGCTCCCGTGCTCGTGCTGTTCGTCGGGCTGCCGATCGCGCTCAACCTCTTCGGCTGGGAGCGCAATGCTGCCAGCTATCTGTTCGTGCTCCCGGCGTCACCGAGACAGCTCCTCTTGGGCAAGAACCTGGCGGTGGGGACGGCTCTCGTCATCGAAACCGCGTTGCTGGCAGTGCTCCTCTCCTGGTTCACGGGCTTCTGGAACTGGACCTGGCTCGCCTTCCCTCTGATGATCTCCGCTATCGGCTCGCAGCTCGCGGTGGGCAACTTCGTCTCGGTGCTCACTCCGCTCCGCCTCCCCCGCGAGGGGACCGACGTCTTCGCCCAGTCGACCGAACAAGGGTGTCTGGCGATAGTCAGTCAGACCATCTCTTTCTTCACGATCGGCCTCCTCCTCGTGCTCCCTGCCTCGGTCGTGGCGCTCACGGTGTCATTCGGATCGGTCATCGCCCCCTGGTTCACGGCTATCACGACGACTCTCTGGGGAATTCTCGTCTACTCGATCTCACTGTGGCTCTCGTCGAAGCTGCTGCGTCGACGTCTCCCTGAGGTCATGGCCTGGGTCCAAGTCGTCTGACTGCCCCACAGCTCACGCTTGCGTCCCAATCGATAGCGTCACGAAGCATCGTCGAGGAGGACCCGGAACAGATGACCACGCTCGCAGCCAAAGCCAAGGAGCTCGGCGCCCAGGACACCTGGGACTTCAGCGATCTCAAGGCGATGTTCATCAACACGACGCTCAAGAAGTCACCGCATACGTCCCACACCCAGGGGCTCATGGACATCTCGATGGAGATCATGCGGAGACAGGGCGTCACCATCGACGCGATCCGGGCCACCGACCACCAGATTCCACCGGGGGTGTGGCCCGACATGACCGAGCATGGCTGGGAGGTCGACGAATGGCCCCGAATCTTCGAACGGGTGCTGGACGCCGACATCCTGGTGATCGGCACGCCGATCTGGCTAGGGGAGAAATCTTCGGTCTGCACCCGGGTCATCGAACGGCTCTACGGCAACTCCGGGCTGCTCAACGCGGCCGGCCAGTACGCCTACTACGGCCGGGTGGGAGGCTGCATCGTCACCGGCAACGAAGACGGCATCAAGCACTGCTCCATGAGCATCCTCTACGGCCTACAGCATCTCGGCTTCACCATCCCGCCACAGGCCGATGCCGGCTGGATCGGCGAGGCCGGGCCAGGACCGTCCTACCGTGACGAAGGCTCCGGCGGGCCCGAGAACGACTTCACCAACCGCAACACCACTTTCATGACCTGGAACCTTCTCCACCTCGCCCGCATGCTCAAAGATGGCGGAGGAGTCCCTGCCCACGGCAACCAACGCTCCGAATGGGAGGCAGGCTGCCGCTTCGACTTCCCCAACCCCGACTACCGCTGATGCGACCGTTCGGTGCGGGTCAGTGGCACGTGAGCTGCCATGGATCCGCACAGAACGGTTGGTTGAGAGGGCGTAGGACGGGAGCGGCACCTACGCTGCCGGGTGCCCATGGGAGATTCGGGAAGCCAGGCGCCCGACCGCGCGCCAACTGACGCTGCCCAGCGGACCGAGACGTCTCTCCGACTCGGTCTCGCCCTTCTGTTTCTCTATCTCTTTCTCGTCGGGGTCAAGTCTCTCGAAGAGGGGATCTCCTCATTCGGCAGTGATTTCGTCGACCGCGTCTTCTCATCGGTGAGCAATCCGATCGCGGGACTCGCCGCAGGCGTCCTCGCCACCGTCCTCGTCCAGTCTTCATCGGTCACCACTGCGACCATCGTCGGGCTCGTTGGATCAGGGCTGCTCCCCGTCGAGAGTGCTGTTCCGATGGTGATGGGAGCCAACATCGGGACAACAGTCACCAACACTCTCGCCTCGCTCGGGCATGTGCGCCAGGGCCCCTACTTCGAACGCGCCTTTGCTGCGGCCACCATGCACGACTACTTCAACCTGATAGCCGTGGCCATCCTCCTCCCCCTCGAAGTGGCATTCGGTTTGGTGTCCCGGATCGCGACGTGGATGGCCGACGCCGTAGGTGACATTCTCCCCAGAGGCGGCACAGGATCGAGCCCGATCAAGGACGCCATCTCGGCGCCGGTTTCCTGGGTGGAGGACACCATTGCATCGTTGGGCTGGGAGGCTTCCTCCGGGGCAATCTTTCTGACACTCGGCCTGGCGCTCATATTCGCTGCGCTCTGGATGATCACACGTCAGATGAAACGGGTGATGTCGGGACGCATGGAGAGTGCGATCAACTCCATCCTCGGCAAGGGCGCCGGCATCGGAGCTCTGTTTGCCGGCCTGCTGATGACCGTGGCGGTGCAGAGCTCGTCGATCACCACGTCGATACTCGTCCCCCTGGTGGCTGCAGGCGTGCTCACGCTGCAGAACGCCTTCCCGGTGACCCTCGGGGCGAACATCGGAACGACGATCACAGCCCTGCTCGCCTCGCTGGCAGCCGACTCGCCCGACGCGCTCGTCATCGCGCTGGCCCACGTGACATTCAATGTGCTCGGCATCCTCATCATCTACCCCTGGCCACGGATCCGCGCCATCCCCCTGTTCCTTGCCGAGAAGACAGCCGCCGCCGCCACCAGGCGGAAGTCCCTGGTCGCTGGTTACGTCGTCGGCCTGTTCGTTTTGTCCCCTCTCGCAATACTGTTGATTTCGTAAGGAGGAAGCCATGTTCTCCATCTTCAGAGACACCAACCAGCTGGCCACTGTCGAGCAGCAGATCACCGAGATGCTCGCCAGCTGTCAGGACACTTTCCGTCTGGCCACCTCGGCCCTCTTCGGCGAAGAGGACGTGACGGTGGCCGGCGACCAGCTCGACGAGGCCGACAAGGACCTGAACCGCACCGAACGTGCGATCAGGAGAGAGCTCTTGGTGCACGGAACGGTGCGCGGGGCAGAGGTCGATCTGGGGTTGATGCTGGCCTACATGTCGATCGCCAAGGACATCGAGCGGATTGGCGACTACTGCAAGAACATCTGGAACCTGGCTCAGATGGGGGTCTCGTTCAAGGATGCGGACGACCTCGAAGAGATGACCAGACACCGACAGCGAGTGGCGTCGCTGCTGGAGAGAGCGCTCCAGGCGTTCTCTGAACAAGATGGCGACGCCGTTCACGAAATGATCCCGGCGATCCGGGAAGACCTCCAGCACTACGACGCACACATCATCCAGTTCGTCGGCTCCGACCTGCCCGGTCGTTACTCGGCACCTCGGGCACTCTGGTACCGGTATCTGAAAAGGATCAGCGCTCACCTGTCCAACACCTTGAGCTCGGTGGTCATGCCGTTGGATCGGCTCGACTTCTACAAGCCGTCCAAAGCCGTTGTCGAGCCCGACGACGGCTACGAGACCGACGAGTAGAAGACCGCCCTACTCGTAATCGGGCTTCTCACGGCCGTACCCGGCGGTCACCGTCTCGATTTCGGATGGTGGGGCGCTCCTGAGCTCGCGGAAGAGCAGGAAGGCGAGAAGCCCCGACAGGAAGACCAGCCCTCCCGAAAGCAGGAAGACGTTGCGAGTTCCCACCGCCGCTGCAGCGACACCGGCCAGGCCCATGGACACGATGTTGGCGCCCGAGACCAGCGTGTTGAGGGCACCGCCAACCCTGCCACGCATGGAGTCCTCGATCAGGGTCTGACTCAGCGTGTTGGCCCCCGCCTGAACCGGGCCGACGGAGAGACCGACGAAGAAGAGCATCACCATGATGTGCCAGACCGCGGTCGCACCCGAGATTCCGGCGACGAAGACGCCGAGGCCCAAGAGCCCGGCGCTGACGAGGGTCGAGGGTCGCAGTCTGGTCGCCAGCAAGGCGACCAGGGTCCCTGACACGACGAGACCCGCAACCTGGCTCGCTTCAACGGCACCGAGAAAGGCCTCAGACACGTTGAGGTCATCGATCAGGAAAGGCACGAACAGCACGTTCACAGCACCCAGACCGAGCATGGTGACCGACAGCGCGATCATCACGGCCCGCAGTGGCCGACTCCCGACCATGACCCGGAAGCCCGCTTTCATCTCAGCCCACACTTTCGATGTGGGTTGCTTCTCGGGCACACCGGAGGTGCGAATCCGGCTGATCAGCAGGAACGACAGGAAGAAGGTCGCCGCATCGATGACGAAGGCAGGTGCGAGGGTGGGGCCCACCGCGGCGAGAATTCCTGCCGCGCCGGTTCCCAGGAGGTTGAACACGATGCGTGAGGTCTGGGAGACGGAATTGGCGGCGAGCAGTCTGTCGGTCCCGACGACAGACGGCAGAAAGGCTGCTCTGGCCGGATTGAAGACTGTCCCGATCGACGCCTGCACGAACGCGATCGCGTAGATGAAAAGGATCAATCCCTCCGACCGGACGAAGAGGAACCCGAGGACGAACACAGCCCTCAGGAGGTCGGAGATGAGCATCGCCCGCCTGCGGTCGAACCGATCGACGTAGACCCCGGCGAGAGTCCCGAAAACAAGGGTCGGAAGAGTCACCGCGACCATGAGACCAGCCAGAGCCACTGTCGAGCCGGTCAACCGCTGAATCAGTATCAGCAGCGTGAAGAAAGTGAGATTGTCGCCGAAGTCGGAGAGAACCTGAGCGAACCACAGATACCGGTAGTCGCGGATCCGCAACAGCTCCTTGAGCTGGCTCATCAGTCGCTCTCGCCGGTGCCAGCCAATGGGAAGAAGACATAGGTGAAGCCGAAGGCCCGGCCGCCGCCCTGATCGTCGGTGTCGAACTCCTCTTCGACCAGCTTCTTCAGCTTCTCAGTGAAGGCTTCTGCCTGCTCCTGGTTCATGAAGGTGATAGAGCGACCGATCGACCCGGGGAGCTTGACGTCTTCTTCGCCGGCTCGCACCCGAGTGAAATGTCCGGTGAGACCTTCCTCAGCGTCGACACGGGCACCGTCGAGGATGACGCCGGCGGTGATCTTGGCCAGCTCATGAGGCTCGTGATCGCCCTGGGCCATTTTCGGAGACGGCCGAAAGCCCCTGGCACTGCTCTGGTACACCTTCTGCAGCATCGCCCCGGCCTTGCGAGTCTCCACTACCGAGATGACCCCGACCTCCTCGAGGAGGTTGAAGTGGTAGTAGAGACGCGTGGGGGGGACGTCGAGAAGGTCAGCTACCTCCCGAATCGATCTGGGCTCCTCCAGGTATCTGATGATGCGGAAGCGCGTGGTGTTGTTGAGGACCTCGAAGACCCCGATGTCCTCGATCTCCATGAATTCGAGCTGTTCCACGTCAGACCTCGACAAGAGGTCGGCCAACGCCCGGCTGTTGCTGCAGTCGCTCGCCCGCCTTTACCAGCAGTCGACCCACCGCCGCGGCCACCCGTCGCTCTCGGCGGCGCCACGGTCGTGCCTGACGCTGCCGCTCAGCCTGTATGTATCCAGTTGTGTACACCGTTTCCCGGTACATGTCCTGTCTCCTCGGCCCCTCGGAACATCCGTCTTCGAGGCTCGAGGCCATCGTACATTCAAGTGATATGAATGTTCAAGCGATTTGAATAACACGTCATTCATTTGAAAATGATCCGAGATGAATGCTTAACCTCGAACCATGCGGTTAGGGATCGACCTCGATGGTGTCGTGGCCAACTTCACGAAGGGTTGGATGAGCTTCTACAACGAGCAGTTCGGCACCGCCCTGTCGGTCGAAGATTCGAAGCGGTGGCACGATCTCGTCGAGTTGACCCACTTCGAGGACATCGGCCAGTTCTGGGATTGGTCCTCCGATCTCGATGGCCGATCGGTGTTCTGGCACCTCGAGCCGTTCCCGGGCGCGGTCGACGCTCTCCGCAGCCTCGTGGATGCCGGCCACCAGGTGATCATCGTCACCACCAAACCCGATTTCGCAGTCGGCGACACGTACGAATGGGTGGAGCGACACCGGATCCCTGCTGCCGAAGTGCACATTCTGGAGGACAAGTGGCTCGTCGAGTGTGCGGTGTATCTGGACGACGGACCACACATCCTCCCCGGTCTCGTCGAACACCGTCCCGAGTCGACGGTGTGCCGCTATGTGCGCCCCTGGAACGATCCGGTACCGGGAGCGGTGGACGTCAAGGACTTCATCGAGTTTCGCGATGTGGTGGATCGACTCGTCGCAGATGCAACGTCGCCACTACCCTCGCCCCACGATCTCTGACCACCCTCGGGAGCGGGCAAAAGACCCAGGGGGTGGTGGACAGATCATCCAATGGAAACACAAGGAGCAGAGACATGAACCGAAAAGCCCTTTGGGCTTTGGTCGCGATCCTGGCCCTCGTAGTGGCTGCTTGCGGTGACGGCGAAGGTGGCGATGACACCACCACGACCGAAGCCCCCGGCACCACCGAGGCACCGGACGAGACCACAACGACCGAAGACATGACCACGACGACCGGGGGCGAGATGTCCGATTGGCCGGACACCCTGGTCTTCGGGTTCGTGCCCAGCCAGGAAGTCTCAGAGCTTCAGGACGACGTCGACACCTTCGCCGCGGTGCTCAGCGATGCGCTCGGGATCGAGGTCGAGGGCATCGTGACCACCGACTACACCGGTCTCGGTGTGGCGATGGGGACGGGCCAGGCCGACATGGGCGCCTTCGGGCCCGCCGGCTTCGTCCTCGCCGATCGTCAGTACGACAACATCGAGCTGTTGGCTCAATCGGTGCGCTTCGGTGACGCCACTTACCACGGCCAGTACTTCACCAACGACCCGTCAGTCTGCGGTGACGCCGGCACCGAGGAAGGCGCTTTCTACTACGACGACGCCGGCAACGTGGTCCCCGTCGGGCCCACCGAGACGCCAGCGCTGCAGGTCGGGTACACCTTCGAGGAAGGCGAGCTCGTCCGGGTAGAAGAGCTGTCGCCACCTACCAGGTGCGCCGAGCCGGTCGATCTCTCCGTCGTAGAGGGCAAGACCATCGCCTTCGGCGTCGAGACCTCGACATCGGGATACATCTTCCCGACGATCGAGCTGCAGAACGCAGGCATCACCGAGGACATGTACGAGTCCACCTTCTCCGGCGGCCACGACGCCTCGGTTCAGGCGGTCTACGACGGCACGGCTGACATCGGGGTGTCATTCGACGATGCCCGATCGACCATCGCCAGCGCAGAAGACGATGTGAACACCGACGTCGGCGAGAAGGTGATCGTGTTCAACATCACCCCTCGCATCTCCAACGACGTGATCGCGATCAGGTCCGACCTTCCCGAGGACCTCAAGGACGCGATCTTCCAGGCGATGGCCGACTACATCGCCACCGACGAGGGCGCCGCGGTCATGGACGAGCTGTATCAGTGGACCGATCTGACCCGCGCCGACGAGGTGACGGACCAGTCACTCGAGTTGATCGGTGACGCCATCGACGAGCTCGGATTCAGCGATTGAGCTGATCGAGCCAATTCCAGTGGGGGCCGCCACATGGCGGCCCCCACTTTCAAAGAGACTGCCTGAATGATCGAGTTCAAGAACGTAGACGTCACCTACCCCGGTGGGCTCAAGGCTCTCAACAACGTGAGCCTGACCATCGAGGACGGTGAGCTCGTGGTCATCGTCGGCCTCTCCGGCGCCGGCAAGTCGACGATGTTGCGCGCCATCAACGGCTTCGTGCCCATCACCGCAGGATCGGTGATCGTCAATGGCACCCACGTCGAGTCAGCCCGACCGAAGGAGCTTCGCGCTCTGCGCTCAGACATCGGGATGATTTTCCAGACCTTCAACCTGGTGAACCGGACCACAGTCATCAACAACGTGCTCATGGGACGTCTCACCGCCGTCCCCCGGTGGCGATCACTGCTGGGCGCCTGGCCGGCGGCGGAACGCGAGAAGGCGCTCCAAGCGCTGGAGCGTGTCGAGATCGTCGACAAGGCATACGTTCGAGCTTCCGATCTATCAGGCGGCCAGCAGCAGCGAGTCGGCATCGCCAGGGCCCTGGCCCAGGATCCAAAGGTTCTGCTTGCCGACGAACCGGTTGCGTCGCTCGACCCTGTGACCTCTCACACAGTCATGCGTGACCTGCGGCGTATCAACCGCGACCTGGGGATCACGACCCTCATCAATCTCCACTTCCTCGATCTCGCCCGCACCTATGGCAAACGCCTCATAGGTCTCCAAGAGGGAGAGCTCGTCTACGACGGAGACATCTCGGACGTCTCCGATGAGACCTTCCGCCAGATCTACGGACGGGCCGTGACACCAGACGACCTGCTCGAGGGCGCCGAGCTGTGACCACTATGACGGCGACGAGGCCGGCGCCACCCCGCAGGGTCGCCAGCCTCCTCTTTCCGTTCTCCATCGTCGTTTTCGGCTTCATCCTCGGAGCCGC
>DASUUP010000171.1:0-3187 GCA_036373995.1 Acidimicrobiia bacterium | reverse complement strand
CTTCCTTCAATTGCAGAGCGCGAGCACGGAACACCTCGTCGTCAGAGTCCTGATACTTCTCGGCGATCTTGAGGACGGACATGGCCTCGATCTTGGCCTGAGCGGGGTCGTAGACGCCGCAATAGAGGTCGCAGTGGGCATGTGCGACTGTTACCTGTCGCATGTGGCTCCTTCTCTAGGTTTCGTCTGTCCGACCATACTCCTGGCAGTCCTATGTCGATGAAGCGCTTCCGGGTGGCCGGACACTCGATGCTCCCCACGCTCCAACCCGGCCAGGAGGTCGTGACTGTGAATACCCGCCCGCCGGAGCCGGGAAACCTCGTCGTGTTCCAACACCCCGTCAGGCCGGAGCTCTGGCTGATCAAGCGTCTCGTCGATGAATCCGGCCGGGTTGCCTCCGACAACCCCTCTGACAGTGCTCACGACTCGGATGAGCTCGGATCCCTGCCCATGTCTGCGTTACTCACAGTGGTCGACCGCTTCGACGAGGACACCTTTCGCCAGGCGTGTGAGCTCCTCGTCGACGAGGACCCCCATCTCGCCAAGCTCGTGGAGCGCTGGGGCGTTCCCGAGTTCTGGCATCGCAGCCCCGGTTTCCCGACGCTGGTTCTCCTGATCCTGGAACAACAGGTATCACTCGAGTCGGGAGCTGCGATGTACAGGAGGGTGGCGCGGCTCACCGGTCAGGTGACACCGGGCAATCTGCTCGCTGCGGGCCAGCACCGTCTCCGGTCGATCGGAGTCACCCGGCAGAAGACCGGATACTTGCTCGACCTCGCCCGGCGGATCGTCGACGCCCAACTCGACCTCGACGCGCTCGAAAGCAAACCGAAGGAAGAGGCTCGTGCCGAGCTCATCTCGATCAGGGGCATCGGGCCGTGGACCGCCGACGCCTATCTGCTGTCGGCCTCCCGGCGACCGGACATGTGGCCCGTTGGCGACCGGGCACTCCAGGTCGGGACTGCTGAGGCGCTCGGCCTCGGGGCCATCCCCCACCAGACGGAGCTGGAGGTGATCGGAGAGCCCTGGCGTCCGGTCCGTGCGGCGGCGGCACGCCTCATTTGGCACTCCTATCTCTCCGAGAGAGGTCGGGTCGAGCCTCCCGACCCGACCTTTGTGCACAGGACCGCGCCAAACGCGTAGAGTCGTCATCGTGATGACCGAGTTCGTAGTGAACATGGAGAACCGGCCGGGCCGGTTGGCGGCGCTCACCGAGGCGCTCGCTGCCTTCGGGGTGAACATCGAGGCACTCACCGCCTACGGGCACGATGGCGACGGAACGGTTCGACTCATCACCAGCGACGCTCCGACCACCAGACGGGTGCTCGACGAGGCCGCATTGCACCACGAGGAGCACACCGTGCTCGCGGTCCAACTTCCTCACCGACCCGGTGAGCTTGCTCGCATCACGAGACTGCTCGCCGATGCGGGGGTCAACATCGACGCCCTATACGTGCTGCGAGCCAACTCCGACGGCATCGAGCTGGCGATATCGGTCGATCAGCCGGAAACGGCTCTCCCCCACCTTCAGGTGACGGGTGGCGTCCTCGCCGACGGAGCCAGATGAAATCGGGCTCGAGTTCGATTGAATCGGGCTAATTCCAGATAGCTGGGAGCCGCTTCGTAACATGCCGCGCTATGCGGACCGCAATTGCCGGGTTGGTCTCGCTCACACTCCTCCTCGCCGCGTGTAGCCCGGCCGAGGAAGTAGCTGAGTCGACGACCACTTCAGACCCCACCACCACCAGTTCTTCCACCTCCAGCACCAGCTCGACCAGCACCACTTCGACCACTACCGACCAGGGCCCACCGTCCCTTCTCAACGGCCTCCCAGTGGACGATCCCACCCTGCTCGAGCGACGTGTGCTCGCCGTCAAGATCGACAACCACCCGCTGGCCAATCCCCAGTCCGGGATCGACCAGGCCGACATGGTCATCGAGTTGAACGTCGAGGGCATCACTCGCTTCATCACCCTCTGGCACGAGAGCGACGTCGACTTCCTGGGGCCCAACCGATCCGGGCGCCCCACCGACGCAGCCATCCTCGCTGCCCTCAATGAGCCGACCTTCACGATCTCAGGGGCACAGGCTTGGGTGCAGAACCTGATCACCAGCAAGGGCGTCAACCTGATCAAGGAGCTGTCGAATGGCACGTTCCGCATCTCCTCTCGACGCTCCCCACACAACCTCTACGTCGATACCTTCACGCTGCGGGAGACCGCCGACCAACGTGGCTATGCCGACAACCCACCCGAGGGCCCGCTGTGGAACTTCGGCCCGCTACAGGGAACGCGTCCTGCTTCGCAGGTGAACATCCAGTTCAACTCGGACAACCGGGTCCTATGGGACTGGGACGAAGCCGAAGGCCTCTGGCTCCGCACCGCCTACGGGCAGGAGAGCATGTACCGGGACGAGGACGGGACCGAGGGCCGCATCGGGGTGCCGGTTCTGGTTGCCTTGTATGCCGAGCCGTACACGGTGAGCCCCAGCGGTGGTCAATCCGGGAGCGGGCTCCCCAGCTCCCGGACAACCGGTCAGGGACAGGCTTTCGTATTCGCCGACGGCATGGTGACCGAGGGCACCTGGGAGCGGGAGACGGACTCGGAGTGGTTCACGCTCCGCACCGAGTCGGGTGAGATCATGAACGTGCCGCCGGGACAATCGTGGGTCTCGATCGTCCCGTCCAATCGCGGCCTCTCGATAGACGAGTGACGAGCTCGGCAGTGGCTGACGCGATCGCGTCAGTTGCTCCCGACCGGCGTCAGTTCGACCGGCCGAGCCTGGTCCGAGTCGACGGAGAGGGTGATCCTCTTTCCCAGCGAGCCGATTGCCTCCCGGGAGACAATCGGGCGAAGTCGGGCGCTAGGTTGAAGCCGTGTCTGCGGGCAGTTCGGTCGAAAGAGTCTCCGAAGCTCTGAAGAGAGCTCATGCCACCCAGGACACGGTCAATGCGTTCATCTCGATCGACGACGAACGCGCACTCCAACGCGCCGCCCAGATCGACCGAAGAATCGAAGCCGGTGAGGACGTGGGGCCTCTGGCAGGCGTGCCAGTTGCTCTCAAAGATCTCATCGATCACGAGGGGCGGGTCACCACGAACGGCTCGTCCTTCTATGCCGAAGTCGCGGAGAGCACTGCTCCTTGTGTGAGCCGACTCGAGCGGGCCGGCGCCGTCATCATCGGGCGA
>DASUUP010000170.1:0-6729 GCA_036373995.1 Acidimicrobiia bacterium | reverse complement strand
ACCCGGCGCGGGCGCTCCGCGAGAAGCCGAACGCCTCGATAAGCGTCGCTGCCAACCTGGTCGCCTCGGGTGATGCCGACGGCTTCGTGTCAGCCGGATCCACCGGCGCGGCCATGGCGGCGGCGGCCATCATCATCGGTCGGGTGAAGGGTGTCGCCAGACCCGCCATCGCCACCATCTTCCCGACTCCGGGAACACCCACACTCGTCCTCGACTCGGGTGCAAACCCCGAGGTCAAAGCGGATCAGCTGGCCCAGTTCGCCATCATGGGATCGGTGGCGGCGACGGCTCTGCTCGGGGCGGACCCCGCACGCGTCGGTCTGCTCTCCATCGGCGAGGAGAAGGGAAAGGGCCGTGACATCGAGCGAGCCGCCTACGACTTGATCGAGGCAGGGCCAGTTCACTTCGTCGGCAACGTGGAGGGTCGTGATGTTGCCACTGACAAGGTCGACGTGATCGTCACCGACGGCTTCACAGGCAACGTCTTCCTGAAGGCCACCGAGGGCACCGCCTCGCTGTTGAACACCTACATCCTCGAGGCGGTGGCGACGCTCCCAGCTGAAGTCCAGCGAACGGTCATGCCGGCATTGGCCAAGGTCAAAGAGAAGATGGACTGGGAGAGCTACGGGGGAGCCCAGCTGCTCGGCGTCAAGGGTGCCGCCCTGATCGCACACGGGAGCTCCAGTCGCCGGGCGATCACCAACGCCCTCATCATGGCCCGCGACAGCGCCGACAAGGACCTCGCCGGCAAGGTGACCGCCGCCCTGGGGGAATCAGCCCAAGCCAGCTTGCTATGAGCCTGGAACAGGGTCTGGGCTACACCTTCGGAGATCCTGCCTTTCTCAGGCTGGCGTTGACCCATCGTTCTGTCAGCTCCGACAATCCGTCCCGCAACGACAACGAGAGGCTCGAGTTCTTGGGTGATGCCGTGCTGCAACTCGTCGTCACCGATCTCCTCTACGACTCCTACCCCCAGTTGGCTGAAGGTCAGATGGCCAAGGTGCGGGCCGCCGTCGTGAGCCGGGAGACACTCAGTGAAATCGCCCGTTCGCTGGACATCGGCTCCCACGTAGAGCTCTCCCCGAGCGAGGAGGCGACCGGTGGCCGGGACAAAGACTCGATCTTGGCCGATGCGGTCGAGGCTCTCATCGGGGGCATCTATCTCGACGGTGGGCTCGACCCGGCACGGGCGATGATCCTCCATCTCTGGTCGGACCGGGTGGCGGAGCGTGCGAAGCGCCCCGGAGTGAAGGACTACAAGACCAGGCTCCAGGAGCTCGTCGCCCGCGAGGGAAAGCGTCCGGCTTACCGGGTCAAAGGGGCGGGCCCCGATCACGACCGCCGGTTCACAGCCGTCGTCTCGGTCAACGGCACCGACTATGGCACAGGTGAGGGTCGCTCCAAGAAACAGGCAGAGCAGGCTGCCGCCGAAGTCGCCCTCGAGACTCTCAGCCGAGATCTGAGGTAGTCAGGCCCTCCCGCCTCGCCCGCAGGTCGACATACCAGTGGGTGTACATGGCAGCGATGGCCGCCACCAGCAGCCCTTGTGTGAAGACTCCCAAGGCGGAGGCGATGGTGAGTGCCGCGCCGCCTCCGCCCACGGCGACGAGCGGCAGGGCGATGAGCTGGATGAGCTGGATGGCGACGCCGCCGAGGAGCCCGACCAAGAGAAGGAACCCCGCAGTCGCCCACCATCGGCCTCTGACGAGAAGCATGCTGCGACGGATCGACCCCAGCACTCCCACATCTTCGATGACGATCGCCGAGGTCGTCATCGACACGGACACAGCAACCCAGATGCCGGGCCCGAGGAGGACGGTGAGCAGGAGCAGCGCCACGAACAGGCTGGCGATGTTGGGTGTGCCCACGGAGATGGCCGGCATCAGCCAGACGATGGTCCCGAGCCCGACCAGGAGGGCAACTGCAACCACTATCAGCACGGTCGATCCCAGCCCGACCGCGTAGCGGCCCAGTGCCAGACGGGAGACCTCGGCTCCGGTGAGTTTCTCCCCGCGCAGGTCCGCGGCGACGGCCCGGTGACTGGCGAGGGCGACGAACACGCCTCCGAGGACTTGAAGCACCGTGGCCACCGCCAGAGCCACGTAGAAAGGCCGGGCCAACTCCCAGAAGACGTCGCCGGGCAGCCCGGCCAGATTCTCCGGGTTGTTGACGATCAGGTCGAGGAAGTCACCACCGCCGGTCACCCGAAAAACGACCGCCGTCGCGAGGCTAACCGGGACAGACACCGCCAGCGCGGGCATGAGCACGGTCTTCCATATCCGACCGAGGCTGTTGACCGCATCCGACAGCACCTGCCCGAAGGGGCGGGGAGTTATGACCATGAGCGAAGGTACGGTAACTGTCGTCTCGGTCAAGTCCGAGACGTCGGAGTTCTCTCCGAAAACTCCCCGTCTGCAGGAGTCACGGTTGCCCGAGTTGCCCGAAGTCGAGATCACGAGACGTCACCTCGAGTCGGCGATGTTGGGCCGCGTCTTCACCGAAGTCCATCTGACCCATGTGCGGACGGCCCGCCACAACGCCTCGCCACAGGAGGTCGAGACGAGGCTGCGCAATCGTCGCGTCCAATCGGTGGGTCGCCGCGGCAAGTTCCTCGAGATCGGGCTGGATGACGGCCAGGTGATGGTCGCCCATCTCGGGATGTCTGGTCGGTGGTCGATCGATGGCGAAGCCGATGTGCCCCACACGCACTTCACGGCATGGATGGACGACGGGTCGTCCATCCGGTTCATAGATCCACGCACATTCGGTTTCGTCGCCGTCTACGACGAAGACGATCTGCTGTCATCAGGTCTGGCCCGTCTCGGTCCGGATGCCTGGGCAGATCCGCCCGCCGCCGAGGAGCTGGCTGATCGCCTCGCCGGTCGGACAGCACCAATCAAGGCACTGCTTCTCGACCAGGGCCCGATCGCGGGCCTGGGCAACATCTACGCCGATGAGGCCCTCCATCGGGCTCGCATCCACCCCTTGACCGCGGGTGGGGAGCTCTCGGTCGAGGACTGTCGTCGTCTGCTCGATGCCACCATGGACGTCCTGGACGCAGCGATAGCCAAAGGAGGTACCACGCTCGACGACCTCGCCTATCTGCTGCCTGATGGCCAGGCGGGGGAGAACATGACGCAGCTTCTGGTCTACGGGCGGGAGGGCGAGCCTTGTGAGACCTGCGGAACGCCCATCGAGCGACTGGTCGTCCGGGCGAGGTCGACCCACTTCTGTCCGAGCTGCCAAACGCCGGGATGAAGGCGGTTCACGTCTTCGTCACCGGCCGTGTCCAAGGCGTTGGCTACCGGCAAGGGGTTCGGAGCACCGCCCGATCGCTCGACCTGGTCGGGTGGGTGCGCAACCTCGCCGACGGGCGAGTCGAGGTGTTCGCTCAGGGGAACGGCGAGGGCATCGACCGTCTTCTGGACTGGATCTGGGTGGGGCCATCGGCGGCGAGGGTCCTCGGCGTGGAAACCGACGTGGTCGCTCCCGACGCCACTCTCACCGACTTCTTCATCCAGCCCGGACCAGCGCGCTGACCCTTCTGTGCGGGTCCGCGGCAACGGAGTCGCCACAGATCCGCACACAACGGCCGAAAAGCACGGCAACCACGGATTTCTAGTTAGCCTGACGCCAATCACACGCATGTCATTTGCCAGGTAGCCAGCTGTGTATCTGAAGTCTCTGAAGCTGACGGGGTTCAAATCCTTCGCCGACCGTGCCCGGCTCGAGTTCCGTCCCGGGGTCACGGTCGTCGTCGGTCCCAACGGATCGGGAAAGTCGAACCTCGTGGATGCGCTCTCCTGGGTTCTGGGGACTCAGTCCACGAAGGCATTGAGAACCGGGAAGATGGAGGACGTCATCTTCGCCGGCACGGCGACCCGCCCGTCGTTGGGCAAGGCGGAGACGACGCTCATCATCGACAACGCCGAGCGCATGATCGACCTGGACCTCGATGAGGTGTCGATCACCCGTCGCCTGTATCGGGACGGCTCGAGTGACTACGAGCTGAATGGCGTCACCTGTCGTCTCCTCGACATCCAGGATCTCCTGTCCGACTCTGGAGTGGGCCGTCACCAACACGTGATCATCGGTCAGGGTGAGATCGGGCGGGTGCTGAATGCGTCGCCCGAGGAGCACAGGGCCGTCATCGAGGAGGCGGCCGGGATTCTCAAGCACCGTCGTCGCAAGGAACGCTCCGAACGTCGTCTGGAGCGGACCGACGAAGACATGATCCGTCTCACCGACCTCCTTGGTGAGCTCAATCGGCAGATGAGGCCGCTACGGCGTCAGGCGAAGGCCGCCGAACGCTACGAGGGGCTCAAATCCGAGGTGACGGCACTCCGCCTCTATCTGGGGGGACGTGAGCTCACCGCGCTCGACCGACATCTCACCATCGCCGTCTCCGAACGGGCGCGGCTGGTCGAGGCGCTCGAGACCGACCAACGGCAGGTACGAGAGCTGTCGGAACGTTTGACGGAGCTGACTGAGCGCGCCGGAGCGGTCGGTTCCGAACTCGATCGCGACACCTCTGCGGCGGCGATGCTGGAGACGACCCGTGAGAGGCTGCGTCGCGTCGCGTCCGTGGCCGTGGAGAGAGCTCGAGCCGTCTCCGGCCGGCAGGAAGCTGCTGTGGAGCGTCGAGGCGACCTCGAAGACGAGCTCGTCTCGATCGACGAAGATCTCACCGCCATCGAGGTCGAGCACCGCGCCGCCGAGTCCGCCGCCACCAAGGCCGAGTCGGCCTTCAGACGTCTCGAGGACGAGGAACGGGCGATCGCCACTCAGAACTCGCTCAGCCCGGAGGGAGCCCTGGCGGCGGCGCGTGGCGAGCTGAGCGCACTCGAGTCATCACTTCGGCGGGACCGACGCGAGCTGGAGGGGGTCGTCCACCGCATCGACGTGCTCTCGGCGCAGGGCACAGAGGAGCGTCAGGAGATCGATCGCATCAACGAGGAGATCCGCGTCATGGACACCTCGATCTCCGACCTGCAGTCGGCATTCGACACCGCGTCCAGATCTCGCGTCACCCAACAGGAGAAGTGGTCCACCTCCGAGGCGACCCTGGATGAGGCACGCATAGAGAAGGCGTCAGCCATAGCCAGACACGAGGCGGTCACGGCTGCCTTGGAAGGGCGGTTCGACGCAGACTCCCGGGAGGCCGTCGAGTCGGCCCCCGGTGCCCTCGGTTCGCTGGCGTCCCAGCTCGACATCCCTGAGGGTCTCGGGGCCGCCGTCCAGGCTGCGCTCGGACTGTGGGCGGATGCCGTCGCGTTTGGGGACGCCGGCTCCGTGCATGAAGCCGTCGAGATCGTGAAAGGAGCAGGCGGCGGATCTGTATCGGTCGTCTCTTCCAGCTCCGAGACAGCCACCCCCGCACGCGAGGTCGCGCCGTCACTCGGTCTGGAAGCACTCATCGATCATCTCGGTCCGGGGCATCACACGGGTCTTGCCAGTCGGCTTCTCGGCGATGTGGTCCTGGTCGAGGGATGGAGTGCCGGCTGGGACCTCATCTCGAAACACCCCGCCCTTCGGGCTGTGACGCCAGAGGGTGACGTCATCTCCGTCTCGGGTGTTCGTATCGCCGACCCGGACGGCGCCGGCTCGGCGATGCTCGAGACTGCCGAGGTCGCTCTGGAGAGGGCCGGGACGGCCCTGGCTCGGGCGGAGTCGATCCACACTGCCGCCAGACGGGACTTCGAGAAAGCTCGCGATGCCGAACGCGTCGCCCTGGAGACCTTGGAGCAGGCCGAGAGCTCGATCGCCGGACACTCCGAGGCGATGAAGCGGTTCCAGGCCTCGGTGCGTGGCATCGAGGAGGAGCAGGCGAGGCTGGAAGACCGCCGCTCGGCTCTCGACGACGCCATCGACGCCGCGCAGAGTCAGACCGTTGTCCTCAGGGAGCGTCTCGAAGCCCTCGAAGGCGAGGAGGGCGAGCGTCTCGCGATGTGGGAGGAGATGGAGGCCCAGAGGGCACAGCTGGCGGCCGACAGGGAGTCGGCGCGATCAGAGTGGCAGGAAGCGGCTACGGCACTGCGCGCCGTCGTCGAGCGCCGCAGCATCCTGGCCGACCGCAGGCGCCGCATCGGCGACGAGTTGGGACGATTCGATCTGGGCGTGGTCTCGGAGATCGACCCGGCCCGGCTCGAGGAGGTCGGCGAGTACGCCCGTCAGGCGGTTCTGGTGCTCGAAACGAGGATCGAGGAGCTGAGGGATCGTCAGTCTGGACTTCGGGGGGCGAACCAGGAAGTCCGCTCGGAGTTGGAGCAGGTCCGCCAGGATCACCAGGAGCGCAGCCAGGCGATCTCCGATGCCAAGTCTCGCATCGGTGAGCTGGACGTGCGACTGACGGAGCTGAGGATGGGGAGGGAGTCGGTGGTCGAGGCGGTTCGGCGCGATGCCGATGCCGACGTCGACGCTGCGATGTCCGCCCCCAGGCCCGACGTCCCCGAGCATGCCGATCTCAAGGAGTTGTTGGAGACCGGTCTCACCCAGCTTCGCCGGTTAGGACCGATAAACCCCCTGGCAGCGCAGGAGTACCGGGACCTCGAAGAGCGTCACACGTTCCTGTCGGAGCAGATGGCAGATGTCGAATCCTCACGTTCCGAGCTGCGCAAGGTGATCTCGGCTCTGGAGACCGAGATCCAGAGCCGTTTCGATCGGGCCTTCAGCGAAGTCGCCGAGGCGTACCAGCGCTATTTCGGTGTGTTGTTCCCTGGTGGAAGGGGA
>DASUUP010000169.1:0-13160 GCA_036373995.1 Acidimicrobiia bacterium | reverse complement strand
GTTCGGCACGGTGGCCGCGGCCATCTTCGGGGCGACGCGTCGGCCATTGCTGGCGACAACGCACTGGCGCTCGTCCGGTGCATTCGCCAATCCGGCCTCGACCCTCGAACGCGACGTCCTCGCAGCCCGAGTGGCCGATGCCGGCACCGGGATCGACGACCTGATGCTCGCCGGGGACCTGGTGTGGGTGGGGGCCGGCTCGCTCGGTACGAAGGACGGGAGGATCGCACTGTTTCCCAGGGAGTCGCTGCCGACGCTCTGGCTCGGGCCGGATACCGGGTACGAGCCGGCTGGAGGCGCAGCCGGCATTCTCGATACCCTGAAGACCCGGGGCGCCAGCTTCTTTCGGGACATATACGAATCCACAGGAGGAGGCGACCCGGATGAGACCCTCGAGGCCCTTTGGGACCTGGTTTGGGCGGGTCTGGTCACCAACGACACGTTCGCCCCGGTTCGCGCCTACATCTCCCGTCGCAAGACCAGGACGTCGGGCAGACGTAGTGTCTCCAGTCGATTCCCGTCCCACGCCCAGGGCCGCTGGTCCGTCACATCAC
Source organism: Acidimicrobiia bacterium (assembly GCA_036373995.1). Classification (GTDB taxonomy): domain Bacteria; phylum Actinomycetota; class Acidimicrobiia; order Spongiisociales; family ZC4RG35; genus JANQRA01. The sequence goes on along the minus strand of DASUUP010000169.1, from coordinate 12,606 downwards.
GCCTCGCGCCCGGCTCGACGGCCAGCACCGAGCGACATGCCGCCTGGGCAAGGCTCCTGCTCGACAGACACGGCGTCACAACCAGGAGCACCGTCTTGGCCGAGGGTTTCCCCGGCGGCTTCAATGCCCTGTACCCCGTCTTCAGCCATCTCGAGGAGACCGGCCAGATCAGACGCGGGTACTTCGTCGAGGGTTTGGGAGGCTCACAATTCGCTCTCCCTGGTGCTGTGGACCGTCTTCGCGGAGAGTCAGAGTCGGGTCTGACGATCCTGGCCGCAACCGACCCGGCCAACCCCTATGGAGGGGCTCTCCCCTGGCCGGATGTCGAGGACATTCGACTCGCACGGGACGCCGGTGCCTACGTCTTGCTGTACGACGGGAGCCTCATCGGGTACCTGGACAAAGGTCGGCGCGGTCTCACCTTGCTCGATGTCACGGCCGACCGGTTCGGTGAGGTGAGCCGAGCCCTGGCCGAAGTTGCCGGACGTCATCGCAGGCTGACATTGGTCACGGTCAACGGAGAGCCGGCGCCGACCTCACCTCTGGCGGCACCACTCGGCGAGTGGGGATTTGCCACGGCACCCCGCGGCCTCACCTACAGGGGCTGATCCTCCTCCTCGACGATGACATCGTCGCGCCACCTGGCCAATCCGCGGGTGTAACGATCCATGATCTCCACCATCATGTCCTCCGACCGCTCCACGCCGAAGACCTCGCCTGGAAAGTCCAGAGGTTCCTGGATCGCCCAGATCTCTTCGTGACGCTGAGGTGGCAATACCTTTGCTGGGTCACCCACCGCCACCCAGTTGATGGGGACCAGCGCGTTCTCGGGGAGCACTGTCTTGAGATGAACCGTGCCGTTGACACGGATTTCTGCACGCCTTCCGATGACCGCTCCGTTGAAGACGGTGGATCCCGTGGCGAGAAAGACCTCGTCCTCGACAGTGCATCCGGACAGATATGCCCTGGGGCCGACCAGGACGCCGTCACCGACGGATAGCGGTCGCCCCGGTGTTCCCCGCAGCACTGCGTTCTCCATCACCACACACCGGTTGCCGATCGAGACCGGCCCGCCGTCGGCGGTGATCACGGCTCCGTGCAAGACCCTGCTCTCGGGCCCGACGCTCACCTCCCCGATGAGGGTCGCGGTCGACGCGACCCAGGCCGAGTCATCGACCTGGGGGCGGCAACCGCCTCGTTCTATGTGCATGCCGTCGACAATACGGGGCCGCCCGACCCGGATCAGGAGGTGTCGGCCCGGGCATAGTGACGTCGCTGGGACCGCTATCCCCCGGTGGTGGCCTCCAGCGGCTCCCCGACCACGCGGATGCCGAGGGCTTCGCGGCCCTTGTTGGCCGCCCTGGTCATCATGACGATGGTGCCGGACAGAAGGGCGATGCCCAGCCATTGGGTCGTCGTGGGCACGGTGTCGAACACAGACCAGCCGATCAGGATTGCTGTGAGAGGGAACGCCAACTCGGCCAGGGTGGCACTGGATGCGGGAGTCGTCGACAAGCCCTTGTAGTAGATCATCAACGCGGCGAGACCGGGGACGAGCGACAGGAGGACGAGGGCACCGAACTCCGACGGGGCGACCTCCATGGCGACAGCAGCTTCGTTGCGCAGCAAGAGAATCACCAGCGCGGCCGGTAACCCGATGGCAAAGCGGAGAGCAGTCAGCTCGTTGGTGGGGATCTTGCGAGTGAGGTGTCTCCCCAACACGGTCCCCATCCCCCACAGAGCAGCCGCCCCGAGAGCCAGGAGGGCGGGCGCCAGCTGGCTGAGCTGAACCTCCGTCGGGTCCGGGAACGAGATGAGGTAGGCGCCGCTGACCGCGAAGAGAAAGTACCACCCGTACCTGGGGAGCAGCCTCTCACCAAGCAACAGATAAGCCCCTAGCACCGCGATCACCGGCTGTGTCTTCTGAATCAAGAGCGGGGTCGTCGGGTCGCCGTAGGTGAATGCCTGTGTGAACAACACGGTCGCCAGAGCCGAAGCACCCGCACCTACGAAGAGGAGAGCGGTCAGATCCTTCGCGTTGAGTTTGGGCCGGCTCTTGAAAAACTTGATCAACAGTGGAACGGTCACGGCGACCAGGATCATGTGCTCCCAGAACACAACCACCGGTGCCGGCATCTCGAAGGCGAGAGTGCGCCGGAAGAGACCATCAGTGCCCCAGAGCGCCGCACCGGCGGCAACGAGCAGGAAACCAATACCGATCTTCTTCATAGCCTGGTCTTTCTCAAGTGATACCGGAGGATCCGGCACCGGTTACTCCACCGTCAACTGGAACGATGGTCCCCGTCATCCAACTGGACGCGTCGGATCCTAGGAAAACGATCACGCGCGCTACGTCCTCCGGCTCGCCGATGCGGCCGAGTGGGTGCATCGCCGCGGTTGCGACCTCGTCCTCGAGGAGCGCACCGGCCAGTCGTGTCTTCACCACGGCGGGCGCAACGGCATTGACCCGGATGTCGGGAGCCAACTCGAGGGCCAACTGGCGGGTCAGGTGGACCAGACCCGCCTTCGATATGTTGTAGGCGCCCATGAACGGGCTGGGGCGGAGTCCGGCCACCGAGGCGACATTGACTATCGCACCGCCGTGGTCCTTCATCCACACGTCATAGGCAGCACGGACCCAGAGAAGCGGGGCACGCATGTTGACCGACCAGGTCTTGTCGAGTGCACCGAGGTCGACCTCCATGAGATTGCCGAAGGCAGGGTTCGTGCCCGCGTTGTTCACGAGGATGTCACAGGAGCCGAACTCGTCGACCGTGGCCCTCACGGCTTCATGTGCCGCGTCGACGTCGTCGGCCCGGGCCGCCAGGGCGAGAATCCTGTCCCCGTCGGCGCCAGCGTCGATCAGCTCGGCCCGCGCCTGATCCACATTCTCCTGCTTCCTGGAGGTGATCACGACTCCCTTGGCTTTGCTCGAGGCGAACTCGAGGGCAGTTGCCTGGCCGATGCCGCGACTGCCACCCGTGACGAGGACGACTTTGCCCGCTATCGATACATCCAATTGGCTCTCCCTGTTATCAGTGACCGCCGCGCTTGACGCCGCCGTACTTCATCCGAGTGTCCGACATCGCCGCTGCCCGTTGCTCCTCGTCGCGGATTCCGGCGTCAACGACTTCTCCGATGAACAAGGTATGCGTCCCGAGATCGTGGGATTGTCGAACCTGGCAGTCGAGCCAAGCGATGGCTTCGTCGAAGATCGGCGCGCCGGTGGCGCCCGTGGCGACCGGTCGTCCGTTCAAGGTATTGCCGTCTCGCTCCGCCGGCTTCGAGAACTTGACGAACGGCCTCGTGTCCTCGGAGGACCACAGATTCACCGTGAACGACCCGCCTTCACTGATGAGCCGATGAGTCACCGCCTTGTTGTCGACGCCGATGCCGATGAGCACGGGCTCCATCGAGAGTTGGGTGATCCAGCTGGTGGTCATCCCGTTCCACTCCTCGCCTGAGGCGGAGCCGACTAGGGCGAGTGCGTTCGGGATCTTCCACGTCACCTTGTTGATCGTTTCGGGGTCCACCATCACCTCTGCGTAACCAGGCGATCCACCCTAATGTTCCGGCAGTGCGGATCCTCATAGCCACTACCGGCGTGTTGCCCGCGGCCCCCACCGCTGAGTTCTGCCGACAGCTCATCGGTGATCAGACCTCGGTGACGGTCATGACCGTCATCCGGGTCCCTCGCTCCTTCCTGGAATCGCTGGACGACGAGATGCGACGCTCTTTTCTCGACTCGGGAGACAACGGGGCGAGCGAGGAGGAGAAGGCTGCGGCGTATCTGGAGGAGAGGGGTCGTCGGGCGGTAGACCCGATCTGTGCCGCTCTGGCCGCCGAAGGCATCGAGTGCGACATCCAGTTCGTCGAGGGGGACGATCCGGCGGACGCCATCATCTCCACCGCGGAGAGGGCCAACGCCGAAATGGTGGTGATGGGCGCCACCCGCCGTCTGTTCACCGAGGAGGCGTGGCGCAGTGTGTCGGCACGCGTCATGGTGAACTCTCACCTTCCAGTCCTGCTCGTCCCGGGCGCCAGGCTGGAAGACACGATGGAGATGCCGGTCATCGAGCTCTGATCGAATAACCCGGCTCCTCACCGCGTTGGACCGGTTATGAGTAACTGGAACGAAGGCATCATCGACGAGTTCAGGGCCAACGACGGCAAGGTCAGCGGCATTTTCGAGGGCAAGCCTCTCCTGCTGCTGCATCACAAGGGGGCACGCACCGGCGCCGAGAGGGTGAGCCCTCTGATGTATCAGCCGGTGGATGGCTCCTATGCCGTGTTTGCATCGAAAGGAGGCGCAGAAACCAATCCCGACTGGTTTCACAACCTCAAGGCCCATCCCGATGTGACCATCGAAGTGGGGACCGACAAGATCGACGTCCGCGCCCGTATCGCCGAGGGCGATGAACAGGATCGAATCTGGGAACGGCAGAAGAGCGAGTTCCCCCAGTTCGCCGGTTATGAGCAGAAGACCTCACGGGATCAGATACCTGTGATCGTCCTCGACCCCAGCTGAGTCAGGACCAGGACTCGGGCAGCTCCGCCGACTCCTGCTCGGCCTGGATGCGCGCGACGTACGCCGCTGCCTCGCTTCGCCTGCTCATGCCCATCTTGGCCAGGATGTTCGAGACGTAGTTCTTGACGGTCTTCTCCGCGAGAAACATCTCCTCGGCGATCTGCTTGTTGGTCAGGCCGCCGGCGATGTACTCGACGATGTTCCTCTCCTGGCCGGTCAGCTGGCCAAGCAAAGGGTCCTCGGAGTCTCCCTGGCGGAGTCGGGTGAAGAGCCGATCGGTCATCTCAGGATCGAGCAGCGACTCGCCGGCGCCGACCCGACGGATGTCCCCTACCAGCTCCTCGGTCTTGATCCGCTTGAGGACGTAGCCCGAGGCCCCGGCGAGGATCGCAGCCATCAATGCCTCCTCGTCGGCGAACGAGGTCAGTATCAGGACCTTGACCTCGGGAAACCGCTCTCGAATCGTCCTGCAGGCCTCGACGCCGCTGCCGTCGGGCAGACGGACGTCGAGCACCACGACATCGGGTTCGTCGAACCCGACGCGACGTACCCCTTCCTCCGCCGTGCCTGCCTCCCCAACCACGGTCATGTCCTCCTGGGAATCGATGAGTGCCTTGAGTCCGGCTCGCACGACCTCGTGGTCGTCGATGAGAGAGATACGTAACGTCACGTGCCCTACGGTAATTGCCCGGTAACGTCGAGTCATGGTGGATCGCGTTGCCGTTACCCGTCTCAGCCCCCTCCTGGAGGAGGCGGCAGCCATTGGTGGGGCTGCCGACCTCGACCACCTGCTGCGAACACTCATCTCCGAGGCACGCCAGGCAACCGGCGCCCGCTATGCGGCGCTCGGGGTGCTGGGAGACCACGGAGTGCTGTCGGATTTCCTCTACGACGGGATCACCGAAGAGCAAGCTCGCCTCATCGGACCTCCTCCCACTGGACGCGGAGTCCTGGGAACTCTCATCCATGACAGTCAGCCGCTGATGCTCGACGTCATCGGCGAGCACCCGGATTCGGTCGGGGTTCCGGAGCACCACCCTCCGATGAGCACTTTTCTCGGCGTGCCGATCACCGCAGGGGGCGAGAGCTTCGGGAACTTGTACCTCACCGAGAAGGAAGGCGGCTTCACCGACGACGACCTCGTCGCCGTCCAGGCCCTGAGTCACATCGCCGGGTCCGCTATCCAAAGCGCCCGTCTCCAGACTCGGCTGCGCCAGATCGCCGTGGTCGAGGACCGTCAGCGGATCGCCCGCGACCTCCATGACTCGGTGATACAGGACCTGTTCGCGGTCGGACTCCGCCTGCAGGCTCTGTCGATGGAAGTCGACGAGGATGTCGCCGCGGGCCTCAACTCCGCGATCGACACTCTCGACTCTTCGGTTTCGAGGCTTCGCCAGCACATCTTCGAGCTGAGAGATGCTCCGAAGCCGGCACAGAATCTCGACGAAAGGGTGCGGGAGGTGGTGGAGAGGATGGCCAGGGCGTATCCCACGAATGTCGAGCTCACCGTCGACGGCGCCCATCATGGACCGTGGGTAGAGGACGCGATCCTCCTGACGACTGAAGCGTTGTCGAACGCTTTGCGACATGGGCGCGCCGACCTGATCGAGGTGTCGCTCAGTCTCACAGAGGGCTACCAGGTCATCGAGGTCGTGGACGACGGCGTGGGGTTCGATGTGACGCGAATCGGCACCGGAATGGGCTTGAGCAGCATGAAGGCACGTGCCGATGCCACTGGCGGCTGGGCCGAGATACACAGTGAGCCAGGTGAAGGGACCCGGGTGACGGCCCGTCTTCCGATCAGTAGAGCTGACTCTCCGAGCTGAGCGCGGCGGCGAGCTGCTCGACCCAACTCTTCACGGTCGCCTCGGCGACGCGCCCCAATAGCGCGCGGTCGGCGAGTCTCCCGAACACTCCCATCGGTGGCTGATAGGTGCCACGCAGAGTCAATTCGGTCTCATCTTTCCCCCGCTTGGAGAGAACGAGGTCGGCTGTGAGCTCCGGGAAGAGAAGCCGGGCCCCGGCAGCGCTCCAATGGACCGGATAGGAGAGCCCGTACCTGTGGAGCTCCGCCATGCCGATATCCAGGGTCACCACCTTCGCAAGAGACTCGGAGGGCCCCACCCTGGCCTGCAGCTGCTCACCTTCGCGATAGGCAACGCTTGCCCATCCCTCGAGATCGGCGCGCAGCTGATCCAACGTCTTCTCCACGTCGGCAAGACTGGCGTCCACTCGGGCTGAGACCTCGACGAACACTCAGAGTCTCCCTGGCTTGGTGCGAGTGTGAAAGCCACCCCCCGACGACATCCCGGAGATCCTCTCGATGGGGACTTCGATTACATACGGGTCGGCGAGAGGCATCAAACCGCTCCCCACAGACAGCGGCGAGCCCATCACCTTGTCGTATTTGGAGAAGAGTTGGGCGATGGTCTTCTGCCCGGTGCTGACGTCGTCGACGATACGGGCTGTTCCTTGCACGATGACGCTTTGCCAATCTCCGCTTTCGGCGTCGAAGGAGGAAACCTCTATGCAGACCTTCGGGTTCGCCTTGATTCCTTCCAGCTTCTTGCCGGCCATGGTTCGAAAGAGGATGTGCTCGCCGTCGACCACGAAAGACATCGGGCACACATAGGGCTCGCCGTCGACGATCATGCCGAGATGAGCCACGGGCTCTCGATCGAGAAGGTCGAGTGCTTGTTGCTTCGTGAGTTGATTCATTGGCTCACCTCACCCGGGCGGCGACCTCCGTCAGTGCCCACAGGACATCTTTGATCGAGGCCATTCCGATGAGCCGACCCTTTTCCACCACGGGAAGATGGCGATATCCGACCGCCAGCATCCAGTCCGCGGCTTCGCTCACATCCATCTCGGGCGAGAACGAATCCGGATAGGCAGTCATCCACTCGCCGATCGACGACCCCACGCTGTCGTATCCGGCTGCCACACATCGAACGACATCTCTCTCTGTGAAGATCCCTTGAATCTCGTCATCGGCGACCACTGCCAGAGAGCCCACGCTCTCTTGCTGCATCAGAGCAGCGCCTTCGGCAACGGTCGCACCGTGAGAGATCGTGACGACCTCTCCACTCACCAACTCGCGAAGTTCCATCGCTACCTCCTGAAAGAACCTGAACTGACTCAATTCTCTCCCTTGGCCTGCGTCGGCGACATGGTCCAAAGTCCCCAACCGGTGGGACTTCCTGCGTCGGTGGAGTTTCTTGTCACACCCCCTGCGTACCTTGACGGTCATGAGCTACGAGAAGTGGTGTGAGCACAAGCCGGTGTGGGTCGGCCGCATCGCCGTCGCCGCGTGCGAGGAGTGCGGGAGAGTCGATTGGTTCTCCAACGAGGGCCCGGTCGACCCGGCGGAGGCGATCGCAGCATTGTTCGGAAGCTACGACCTGGTCGGTCCACTGAACGCGTTGGGGGCGCCTGCCCCCGAGGTGCTGGCGTATACAGCGCCTTCGGAGCGCAAGAGACGAAATCTCGATGTCCTGCCCCGCAGGGTTTGGCTGAAAGCAGCCCCTCATCTCTGGATGTCGACCGATGGCGCGACACTTCTCCTCGCGCCCACGCAGCGGCTCATGTTCGAGAACCTGACCCGTGGCGCCTAGACATTGACAACGGCGAACTGGGTGCGATTCAACTCGGCGTAGAGGCGGTCGGCAGCGACCAGCGACTCGTGGTCTCCCCGCTCCACGATTCGCCCGTCGTCCAGCACCAGGATTTGGTCCGCAGCGCGAACCGTCGACAGCCTGTGTGCGATCACGATGGAAGTCCGATCCTGCATCAGCTTCTCCAGTGCTTGCTGTATCAGCGCCTCAGACCTCGCATCGAGATGTGACGTCGCCTCATCGAGGATGAGGATCTTGGGGTCCTTGAGAACCACCCGGGCGATAGCGATCCGCTGCTTTTCTCCCCCCGACAATCGGTAGCCGCGCTCGCCAACGATGGTCTCATAGCCGTCGGGGAGCCGATCGATCATCTCGTCGATGTTGGCGGCGCGTGCCGCCGCTCTGAGCTGGTCCTGAGTTGCATCCGGCCTGGCGTAGCGAAGGTTGGCCCCGATGGTGTCGTGGAACAGATACGTCTCCTGGGTCACCACGCCGATCTCCTCGGCCAGGTCAGCGAGATCCACCTCGCGGACGTCGATCCCGTCGATGAGGACCCGGCCGCGCGTGACGTCGTAGAGGCGCGGGATCAGATAGGAGATCGTTGTCTTTCCGGCTCCAGACGGCCCGACCAAGGCGGTCAGCGACCCCGGTTCTGCGACGAAGTTGGCGCCCTTGAGAGCCCACTCTCTCGTCGATGCCTGGGGCACGACGTCACCGGAATCGCCGGACCTGCGCCAGGTGAACCTCTGCACCGCCTCGAGGCCCTCCGGTCCCTCGCTTTGGTAGCGAAACCAGACGTCGCTGAACTCGATCCTCCCCACGCCAGAGAGGGGCTTGGGGCTCGAAGGCTCGGCAATGTCGGTCTGGAGGTCGAGCACTTCGAAAACGCGCTCGAAAGAGGCCAACGAAGTGGCGAATTCGACACGGGAGTTGGTCAGGGCGGAGAGGGGGCCGTAGAACTGTGCCAGCAGAGTGGAGAACATGACGACCACGCCGAGTTCGATCTCTCCATTGATGACCATGGCGCCGCCGACCCAGAACACTGCTGCGGTTCCAATGGCCGACACCAGGCCAAGTGCTGCGAAGAAGCCACGACCGACCATGGCGCGGCGGACTCCATAATCGCGTACGTGGGTGGCCGCTTCGGCGAAGCGCTCGCGCTCTTCGTCCCACCGACCGAACAGCCGGACGAGCTGGGCGCCGGACACGTTGAACGACTCCTGGAGGATTCCAGACATCCGGGCCTCGTGCTCCATCTGCTGATGGGTGATTCTGCGCAGCACCTTGGCCACCCGTCGCGCCGGAAGGACGAAGAGCGGAAGGGCGGCGATAGCGAGAAGGGTCAGTCTCCAGTCCTCGCGCAACATGACGAAGAGGATGACCGTGACGGAGACGACGTTCGACACGATGGTCACGAACGTCCCGGTGATCGCCTGCTGGGCACCGACCACGTCACTGTTGAGCCGGTTCATCAGCTCACCCGTCTTGGTGGCGGTGAAGAAACGAAGCGACATCCGCTGCAAATGGGCGTACAGCTCACAGCGCAGGTCGAAGATGATTCCCTCGCCTACGCGTGACGTCAGCCAGCGCTGAACAACACCCACTACGGCATTGGCCAGCGGCACAGCCACCATGGCGAGGCCGAGGAACGTCAACAGCCTCATGTCCTCTTCGGGAATGGCGACGTCGATGAGATCGCGGATGAGGATTGCGGGGACGACCGACAGCGACGAGATGACGACGATGGTCGCCAGAATCCCGAGCAGGCCGCCCAGATACGGGCGACCATAACCCCACACCCGAAGGAGCAGGGCTCGATCCAAGTCGGGCCGGTCTTGCTCCTCGTCATACTTGAGGTAGCTCCACCAGCCACCTGAGTGAAAGATCTTGCCTCCTGGACTAGCGAGGAAAGGCTATCGGCGTCACCCCGCTACTCGTCGAGCGATCAGGAGGCCTCGAAAGTGATGGAGCTGAGCGGGATCATGGCGCCACTCATCTCCTGAAGAACTCTCTCGGGAACGAACGAGCGCCCGTACATCTCGTAGCGATACGGCCCTTCGTACCAGATGAGAGTCGAGCCTCCCGACTCGCCAAGCACCCAGGTGTCACGAGTATCGATCGTGACGATCTCACATTCATCACTGGCGCGGTCGGCGAATCGGGCACAGCTGGCCTCGGCAGCCCCTGTCGCCAGCTCGGTGGCCGCATCGAGATCGTTGGAAACCCGGATCACGATCATCTGTGCCACCGACCGGGACCTCGTATACGGCTCGGCCGACCAAATCCCGAACGCCGCGGACGGCTCATTGCTCAGCGTCCCGTCGTTTTCAAAGACGAGCTGGGACGACACCCATTCCGCGCCGGCGGGGGCCCGGTCCGGAAACGCAACGTCGGGTAGCGCCATGGCGATCTCCTCCCGGCTGGACTGGATGAACCGATCGCCCTCACGCCGCTCGAACACCTCGGAGAGCATGGCGTTGGTGTCACCCATGCCCTCGTTCACGATGCCGTCGTTCGACCATCGCAACGTCTCCGCCGAGACGATCCTCGGGACCGTGGTCTCCACGGCGATCGTGGTGGGCACGGTGGGCTCGTTGATCCAATCCGAGCTCCTCAAACCGATCGACTCGAGCGGGGAGTCCCCACATGCCACCAGGGCAATCGTGGCGATCCCGATCAGGATGGCGCGTGTCAACGCCTGGCCGGTCCGCCCGAATTCGTGGCCGCCAGGCGCTATATATCGGTTTCTACCCATGTCTCGGGTCATAAACGGCACCACCCCGTCGAAACGTTCCGGCGAGCGCATGCGCCCTCCCCCATTGTCTCTCTCCTTATCCTGATTCCGGTGAATTCACTCACGCTGATCCGGGAGAGCATCCCCGGCCCGCTCGATGTGGCCATCAGCCACTCGATTCTGTCGGCGGTGTCCGACGGTGACCTCGGACCGACCTTGCGTCTCCATGTGCCGGGGGCAATCGTCGCTTTCGGGCGCGCCGATCGGGTCACCACGGGCTACCGCGCTGCGGTCCGTGCCGCTCGAGCCCACGGGTTCGAAGCCGTGGAGCGGCTCGCCGGCGGTCGAGCCGCCGTATTCCACGAGCACACCCTGGCGTTCTCACTGGCGTTGCCGCTCGCCGAACCGAAAAGTGGCATCAACGAGCGTTTCGAGTCGGTAGCCACGCTCATGGCCTCGGCGTTCGAGTCTCTCGGTGTTGATGCCAGGGTCGGTGAGCTCCCCGGTGAATACTGCCCCGGTCAGTGGTCGGTCAATGTCGGGGGACGTGTAAAGGTTATGGGCGTCGGTCAGCGGCTCGTGCGCCGCGCCGCGCACATCGGCGGCGTCGTGGTCGTGGACGAGGGTCACCGGGTCCGGGACGTGCTCATCCCGGTCTATCGGGCGCTGGGGCTCGACTGGGATCCCCGCACCGCCGGCTCCCTCGCCGACAGGTCTCCGGGCATCACCACCGCACTTGTATCCAAAGCGATCGAAAAGGGTTTCTCGGATAGGTACGCGCTGGTCGAAGGCTCCCTTCCGGCCAGGATCGTGGAACGGGCCGATGATCTCGTCGCCGAGCATCTCCCCGAGGTCGCATGATGCGGCTTCTCGTCGTCAACGGCCCCAACCTCGACCTCCTGGGGAGAAGAGAGCCCGAGGTCTATGGCAGCGAGACCCTCGACGATCTCGAGGCGACCATCATGAAGTGGGCAAGGGGGATGGGTGTGGGCGCCGAGTGCATCCAGAGCAACGATGAGAGCTCGATCATCGATTGGATCCACGACTTCGAGGGCGATGGCATCGTCATCAACCCCGGAGCGCTGACCCACACCTCCCATGCAATCGCTGACGCCATCCGTGGCGTCGACACACCGGTCGTAGAGATCCATATCTCCAACGTCCGCGAGCGTGAGCCCTGGCGTGCCGTCTCTGTGATATCTCCTGCTTGTGCCCGCACCATCTACGGAAGGGGCATCGCCGGCTATAGGGACGCCATCCGTCATCTGGTCAACCGGCTGGCCATTCCCTTCGAGACCGTCCGGTACGGACCCCATGCCGACAACGTCGCCGACATGCGGCGAGGTGGTGGCGGCCTCGACACCTTGGCCCTTTTCGCCCACGGCGGCCTCTGGCAGCACCGCTACGAGAGGGACACGGTCGAGTCGCTGGCCGTCGATCTGACTCGACGCGGATACGACACGCTCAACGTGGAGTATCGCCGTCTCGGCGACGGCGGCGGGTGGCCCGGCTCGGGCCACGATCTGCTGACCGCCCTCGACCACATTCCCCAACTGGGCGAGTACGGGCGAGTGATCGCCGTGAGCCACTCGGCTGGAGGGCAACTGACGGCATGGGCAGCGGAGAGGGCGTCGACGAAGATCGGCCTGCATGTGGCGATGAGCCCGCTCCTCGACCTCGAGGCCGCGGTCGCCAATGGAGACGTGGGCTCCGCCGAGTGCCGGAGGCTC
>DASUUP010000168.1:0-2524 GCA_036373995.1 Acidimicrobiia bacterium | reverse complement strand
GTGCCGTAGGTCGTATCCGACGCGGCACTGCCGATGTCCACGGGATTTTCGCAATCGATTTCTCCGTCGAAAGCCCGTTTTATCCTAAACTGACTCGAGCCGTTCGCCGCTAGCAGACCATTCTTCGTACCGTCTGCCCCGCCCTCGAGAGATATCGCACCTGCAGTTGGCTTGAACACCACCTCGTCGAAGTACTCACCGACGATGTTCTGCACGTTGTTGTCTTCCGAATTGAACCGGAAGTTGTCACCGTCTTTCGAGTCCGGACCGTCGTCCGATCCTCCCATCCCGCTCCAGTTTTCGACCCTCGCGACCTCGACACCATTGTGCTTGAAGATGATCGTGACTTTGGCGTTGAATTTCAGCTCCAAATCGACATCGATCGCGGTCATGAGGTACTGGTGGAGCGCCGATCCGAGCGAGACCGATATCTCCTCGGAATCGTCAGCCTCGGCGCGGCCGCAGGGCTCCCCGGAACCGTCCGTAGGGCTCTGAATACCGAACCCATCTTTCACTTCCCCAAGGGCACCACCAATTGGTGTGAGCTTGAGCAATTCGGGTGTCGATGCAAATTGCACCGCGGTGCAATCGTTCTTGGAAGTCGAGATACTCTGGGTTTGTCCACTCCAAGTCACATTGTCTTGTTTGCCCATGGTCAGGAGCACTACGGATTCGACTCCCGACGTCGGCGGTGGATCGGATTCTGGTGTGTGCGACCCCGACGCCAACGTCGCCGGCACCAGTACAGCAACCAAAGCCGCGAGCGCGGCGAGGACTGCTAAACGAACTTGAATTTTTCCACTCATCGGATTCCCAACCCCTTCCACCCGGTCGTACCGGGCGATCACCATTTACGGACACTGGACACTAGCAGTTTGGCTCATCCTCGTGCAGTCGGATCTGTCGCCAAACGCGATTTGTGGAGTTAGGTTGTCGGCATGCGCGTGCAGCAGCCCGTGGAGATGATCCTTCTCCGGCAGGTCGCAAGCTATCTCAACATCCCAATCTGGATGATGGACGAGAACGGGAACCTGGTCTATTACAACGAGCCGGCCGAACAGCTCCTCGGGATCCAATTCGACGATGTCGGCCCGGTGCACGCCGATCAACTCGGAGAGATGTTCCGTCTCACCAACCTCGACGGCTCCCCGATGCCCGAATACGACTTCCCCATCGTGGTTGCCCTCTCCAAGCGAGTGCCCTCCCACCGCGACGTTCGTTATTGCGGGATGGACGGCGTGTGGAGAGACGTGGCCGTGTCGGCGATGCCCGTCGAGGGCCAGGGCGGTCGATTCATGGGAGTCTTTGCCACCTTCTGGGAGATCGACGATTGAGGGCGAGGTTGTGGGGGACCCGCGGCTCGATCGCGGTGTCCGGTCCCGACACGATCCGATACGGGGGTGACACCTCCGCAGTCGAGTTGCTGTGTGGCGATGGCCGCACGCTCATTCTCGACGGAGGCAGCGGGATTCGAGCCCTGCCGATCAGCGGTGACACCCGAAGAGTCGACATCCTTCTCAGCCACCTCCACATGGACCACGTTCAAGGCCTCCCGTTCTTTCCTCCCCTGCTCGACCCCGACGTGGAAGTCCACGTCTGGGGACCCATCTCAACCACGAGGTCGTTGCGCCAGCGCATCGCCCGGTACCTCTCTCCCCCACTCTTCCCGGTCCGCGTCCGTGACCTGGCGAATGTCGACTTCCACGATGTGGTCCCCGGGGATTTCGAGATCGGTGACATCTCCATCACGGCCGAGCTCGTCGCCCATCCCGGAGCCACCCTCGGTTACCGGCTCACCGAAGACTCTCGTGTCCTCACCTACATTCCCGACCACGAGCCGGCGTTGGGCAACCCGGCGATATCCGAGTCACCGACGTGGACCTCGGGCTTCTCGCTCGCCAAGGAGGCGGACGTGCTCATTCACGACGCTCAATACGACGACGCCGAGTATGAGGACAGGATCGGATGGGGCCATAGCTCGATAGCGCATTTGGCAGGTTTCGCCCGGCTCACCCAACCCCACCGCGTCATCTCCTTCCATCACGACCCGGGTCACACAGACGCCGACCTCGACGACCTCCACTCCCAACTATCCGAAATGCTCGACGGGGTAGCCGAGCTGGTGCCCGGCACAGCCGGGCTCATAGTCGACGTCTAGCCCCGTTCCCGTCGCTTCTTGATATCCATCGTCATCTTGTGATCGACGAGTTCTTCGTAGTCGGGGTGTCGCTGGATGTACGCGGCGAAGAAGGGGCAGAGCGGGACGACCTGACCACCACCGGACAGGACATCGTCGAGGGCGAACTTGACCAGTTTGTTGGCGAGACCCCTCCGAGAGAAGTCAGCATCGATCTCGGTGTGGGTGAAGATGTGCCGCCCGTCCCTCATCAGATACTCGGCCCTGCCGGCACGCAGCCCGCCTACGTCGATGACGTAGGCGCCTTCGTCCTGAGCGGCCCTGATTTCGATCTCTTGGTCGTCAGTCAATGGGTATCTCCGGTTCGTTGTCGATCGAGTCGGAGAC
>DASUUP010000167.1:0-2594 GCA_036373995.1 Acidimicrobiia bacterium | reverse complement strand
TACTTCAGCGATCTGTTCACCGGGCTCGCCAAACCGTTGGTGTTCGGCTTCATCATCACGACGATCGCCTGCTACCTCGGGCTCCGCACGCGGGGTGGCACCGAGGGCGTAGGGCGCTCCACGACTCAGGCCGTAGTCATCTCATCGGTCCTGATCCTGGCGTCGGATTTCTTTCTCACCAAGCTGTTCATCGAGGTCTTCGGGCACTGACCCCAGGACCTGTCACCGCCGGGGAGAGGGGGTAGATTCATCGATCATGTTCCGCAGTCGCCGCAACAAAGTATCCCGGGGGCATCCGGACCTCGTTCCCGATCCCAACTGGCATCCACGTGGCGCGATGGGGCGCGACCGGCCTCCCGATCCGGACAACCGCATGATCGACCTGGAGGACGTGCATCTCGCCTTCGGCGATCTCGTGGTCCTGGCCGGCATCTGGCTCGAGGTGGATCGCGGCGAGACGCTGGTCGTCATGGGCGGCTCCGGCCAGGGAAAGAGCACGATCCTCAAGATCATCCTCGGACTCCTCGATCCCGACGCCGGTCGTGTCTACGTCCACGGCGTGGACGTGACCCGCGCTAATCAGGAGGTCCTCAATGAGGTCCGGCGGAACATCGGCATGGTCTTTCAGGGCGGGGCACTTTTCGACTCCCTCACGGTGGGCGAGAACCTCGCGTTCCGCCTCCGCGACGAGGGCGACCACGAGAAGGCCGAGATCGAGCGGCTCGTCATGGAGAAACTCTCCTTCGTCGATCTCGAGCCCGGCGTGGCCAACAAGATGCCCGCCGAGCTATCGGGCGGGATGAAGAAGCGGGTCGCGCTCGGCCGGGCCATCATGGGAAGCCCTGCGATCGTCCTCTTTGACGAGCCCACCACCGGGCTCGACCCGATCACGGCGGAGACCATCAACGGCCTGATCAACAAGCTCCGCGACCAGGAGAACGTCGCCAGCATCGTCGTGACCCACGACATCGAGTCGGCGCTCACGGTGGGAACTCGCTTCGCCATGCTCAAGGATGGCGACATCATCTTCGAGGGCGACGGGAAGGCGATCCTGGAGACTGACGACCCGTACGTAAGGGAGTTCATCGACGCTCGTATGGCCCGGGCATGAGGCAATCGGAGTTCATCACCTGGTCGGAGCTGAAGGTCGGCATCCTGGTGGCCGTCGCCCTCGCACTGTTCGTGACCGCGTTGTTCACGCTCGGTGGGCGGCTGGGCATTTTCGCCTCCAGATACACCCTCTACACCCTCATGCCGAGCGCCTCGGGGCTGTCGTCCGGCGCCCCGGTCCGGCTGGCCGGCGTAGGTGTCGGGTCGGTAGGCAGTGTCCGGTTCTTCGACGCCGCCTCCCGTGACAGCCTCGAGCGCCGGATGCTGAGCGCCTATGGCGACTCTCTGGGGGACAGGGCGGTGATCGTGGAGTTCAACGTCGACCAGGACGTTCAGGACAAGGTCACGCGATCGTCCCGGGTGAAGATCGGCACCGTCGGTCTTCTCGGGGACAAGTACCTCGATCTCGAGGTGGGCGACCCCCGGGAGCCCATCCTGACAGAGGGCGACATCGTCCTCGACGAGCAGCCGATCGATTACGAGGGTCTGATCGCCCGGGCCGCGGTAGGCGTCGAGGAGCTGGTCAGCTCGCTCGAGGGCAGCCGGCAGATCATCGTCGCCATCAACGAGGGGCAGGGCACCCTCGGCAGGCTCATCAACGACCCCGGGCTCTACAACGAGTGGCTGCGGCTCTCGGAGGAGGGAACGGTGCTGCTCGAGAACATCCGTACGGGTGACGGAACGCTGGCCGCCCTCATTAACGACGAGCGTCTCTACGAGCAGCTCGTCACGACGACCGCCGATCTCGAGGCGCTGACGACGTCCATCCGCCAGGGCGACGGCTCGCTGGGCCGGCTGATTCAGGACGAGGAGCTGTACGACCAGCTGGTGGGCACGATCCGGGAAGGCCAGACGCTCATCCAGGAGCTCAAGGACGGCGACGGCACGATGGCCAAGCTCGTGAACGACCCCACCCTCTACGAGCGGCTGGACCGCTTTATCGTCGAGGCGCAGTCGTTAATGGTGGATCTGCAGCAGAACCCGCGCAAGTACATCAACCTGAAGATCTTCTAAGGCGTAACTCCCTTCCCAGCGCTCATGCGGAGTACCCTCGAGCGACCGCGTCGCGGCCAAACCATTTCCGCCCCAGCCACAGCGCAACGCTCACCAGACCGATCAGGACCGGCACCTCCACCAGCGGACCGATCACGGTCGCGAAGGCGACTCCCGAGGCAATGCCGAAGACCGAGATCGCCACCGCGATGGCCAGCTCGAAGTTGTTACCCGAGGCCGTGAACGCCAGCGTCGCCGAACGCTCGTAGTCCGCCCCGACCCGGCGGGCCATGAAGAACGACACGAAGAACATGATCACGAAGTAGAGCACGAGCGGCACGGCGATCCGTGCGATGTCCAGAGGCACCGCGACGATCCGGTCGCCCTGCAGACTGAACATCACCACGATCGTGAAAAGCAGGGCCACAAGCGTCACCGGCGCAATGCGCGGGATGAAGAAGCCGCTGTACCATGCTTCGCCCTTGATCGGG
>DASUUP010000166.1:0-7382 GCA_036373995.1 Acidimicrobiia bacterium | reverse complement strand
CCATCGAATTGCACTCTGAGTTCCCCGAGATGGGGATTCTGATCCTCTCCCAGTATGTGGAGCCGCATTACGCCCTGGAGTTGTTGCAGGCTGGGACCGATGGGGTTGGGTACCTGCTCAAGGATCGGATCACCGAGCGGGCCCAATTCATCGAGGGCCTCCGTGCGGTGGCCGATGGCGGCACCGCTGTCGACCCGGCGGTGGTGACCCGGTTGCTGCAGCGCCCGCGACAGAACGACCCCGTGCAGCGTCTCACCGACCGTGAGCGGGAAGTCCTCGAGGCCATGGCCGCGGGTAAGACGAACTCCGGGATCTCGGACGTCTTGTTCATGAGCGAGAAGACGGTCGAGTCGCATGTCAGCAGTATCTTCATGAAGCTGGATCTGCACAGTGATCAGCACACCAATCGGCGCGTGCTCGCCGTACTGCAATGGCTGAGAAGTTGAGCCCCCAAGAGGCGGCCCACTGTTGGCGACCAGGACGAATGGGGGAAAACCCCGACTCCACACCATGGATTCTCCTGATGTGTCTGGCCGAGCGTCGCGCGAGGCTCCTTGTGAAGGGGGAATTCGATGCTCGACACCTGGCCAACATCCAACAGACCAAACAGAAAGCCCATCACGATCGTCCTGCTCGTTCTAGCGGGAGTCCTGCTCGTGATTCTCAGTGCATCTTGCTCTCCGGACATGGCGACCACCACTCCGGCTCACGGCGCCGCACTGTTCGGTTAGCGAGGATGGCAGCCCGAAACGGCCGGCGACTGCCGATCCTCCTCCTCGGCTGTCTCATTGCGGCTGCCTGCACGGTTGGTGGGGTTCCTCTGGAAGGCGATGCAGCCGTGTGGATGACCAGCGATGGGGAGAACTGGTCGCGGGTGATCGAAGCGGACCTCGGTGGTCCGGGGGCGCAGCAAATGACCGGCATAACCTCATTCGACGGGGGACTCGTGGCAGTTGGCTCGAGCGCTCTCCACGACCAGGACTATGACGGTCGCATTTGGGTTTCCGGGAACGGAACAGACTGGGAGGTGGTCACGGATCCGGACCTGGGAGGACCGGACAACCAGTTCATAAACGCAGTAGCTGCGGCGGGTCCCGGTTTGATAGCTCTCGGCCACTCAGACGATGGCGGCGACTTGGATGTCGTTGTTTGGACCTCGACCGATGGTGTCAGGTGGGAGAGAGTCGGCTCATCCGGGCTTGAGAATCGGGGCGACCAGGTGACCTGGCCGCTGGGTGATCCTGTCATGGTGATGGGCGAGTCGATGATCATCTCGGGTATGGACGGAGACGATGCTGCGATATGGGCGTCATCAGACGGTCTCACCTGGTCGAGGGTCGACACACCAGATGCGCTGAGCGGTGGTGGAGAACACATGATCTCCGAGTTGGCTGACGCGACCAGCGGTGTGGTGGCTGTCGGTTGGAGCGACCTCGACGCGGTCGCTTGGGCGTCCGCCGACGGCACCGTTTGGACACGAGTGGACAGTGCCTCCCTCGCGAGTCCGGGTGTCCAGCGGATCACCGGCGTCGTGGAAACTGAGACTGGCCTGGTGGCCGTGGGTGACTCGCTGTCGTATGAGGAGATCTACTTCCTCGGCCGCGGGTCACGAGAAACGTCGGATGCGGCGGTGTGGACGTCCACCGACGGTGGCGCATGGCAGCGAATAGAAGGGTTGGAAGAGCTCGGTGACCAGCACATGTACAACGTGGGAGCTCTCGGATCGACGCTGGTAGCGGTGGGGATCGACAGCCCTGACCCGCGTACGGGCGGCTTGTTCGAAGCGGGGCCGTCATCCGGTCGGGACGTAGACGGCGCGGTCTGGACATCCAACGACGGACGATCCTGGACGAGAGTCCGGTCCGGAGCATTCGGTGGTCCGAACTGGCAGGACATCTTCGATCTCGCCGAGCTCCACGGCACGCTATTTGTCGTTGGAGGTGATGACACCGAGGGATCGTCAGCGGGCTGACCCACCCGCCCGACCTTGTTGGCGGTCTCTGTTCGCAATTGCCTTGCCGGGCGGCGCAGCGTCGCTTTGACCGCATGGGGTGCACTCGGACTGTGGTCCCCGTTCAGTTTCTGGAACGCATTGTCGTCGTTGTTCTTTGCCCAGGCCTCGGTTGGCGAGTATCAAGTAGCTTGATAGCATCCTCTCCTCGGAATGGAGGAAGCTACGAGACTCACCAACAAAGTGGCGGTCGTCACGGGCGCCGGTCGTGGTTTGGGTCTCGGCTATGCCCGGGCACTGGCCGCAGCCGGTGCGTCGGTCGTCATCAACGACGTGGACGGGGATTCGGCACGAGACGCGGCTGAGGCGATCGAATCCGACGGCGGGTTGGTGGCAGTGCACATCGGTCCCGTTGGCAGCAGCGAGACGGCCGACGAACTCGTGCAGACGGCGCTCGACAACTTCGGTCGCCTGGACGCCATGATCACCAACGCCGGCGTGATCAGGGACAGAGTTCTCTGGAAGATGACCGATGATGACTTCGACCAGGTGGTAGATGTCCACCTGCGAGGCACTTTCACTTGTGCCCGAAGTGCCGCCCTCTATTTCCGCGAGGCGGGCAATGGCGGCCGTTTGATCCTCGTCGGGTCACCGGCCGGCCAGTACGGAAACTTCGGCCAGTCCAACTATGCGGCCTGCAAGGCGGGCATCACGGCCATGGCTCGAACCTGGGCGATGGAACTAGCACGGTCCGGTGTGACAGTCAACTGCATCATCCCCACTGCCGCCACCGAGATGACGAGGACCATCCCGGCGTTCACCCCGCACATCGAAGCGTGGGAGCAGGACGGGACCCCGCTCCCGGAGTGGTTGCGTCGAGACCAGGCGCTCGGCTCTGTCGATGACGTTGCCCCTCTCGTCGTGTTTCTCGTATCCGATGAGAGCTCAGAAATCACCGGTCAGACCATCGGCTTGGGAGGCGACCGACTCGCCCTTTGGAGCTACCCACATGAAGTCGCGACCGTCTTCCGCGACGGGGGTTGGGATGCAGACGGCGTCGCATCGGAATTTGCCAGTCATCTCGCAGAGATGACCCAGTCTTACGGCGTTGAGATGCCGGAGCCCAAGACATGAGTGTCGTGGCCCGCAGCGCTGAAGACCTCCGCGCCCTGGTCGGTGAGGAGCTGGGCTCTTCGTCCTGGGTCGAGGTGACCCAGGAGCAGATCGATGGTTTTGCCGACGTGACAGGGGACCACCAATGGATCCACACCGATCCCGAGCGTGCCGCTTCCGGCCCCTTCGGGACGACCATCGCCCACGGGTACCTGACTCTGTCGCTGCTCGTCCCTCTCCTCGAGCAGGTCCTGGTAATCGAGAATCGAACCGCTTC
The DNA here is from genome assembly GCA_036373995.1 of Acidimicrobiia bacterium. Classification (GTDB taxonomy): domain Bacteria; phylum Actinomycetota; class Acidimicrobiia; order Spongiisociales; family ZC4RG35; genus JANQRA01. The sequence goes on along the minus strand of DASUUP010000166.1, from coordinate 4,041 downwards.
CATCAACTACGGTCTCGACAAAGTCAGATTCCCCGCCCCGGTGCCTTCGGGCTCTCGCATGCGGATGACAGCGACTGTGGTCGAGGCAAGCGATGTCGAATCAGGAGTGCAAATAAAGGTGGATTGCGTCTTCAATGTCGAGGGTCGAGAGCGGCCCGCGTGTGTTGCCCGGGCAGTCGTTCGACATCACTTCGCGACGTGAACGATCGGACCGCGGGGGAAACGCATGCCGACTCAGTCCAAGAGGACGAACACCTCGAAGGCCCCCGCTTCAGCTACGCCGTGGGGACCCTCGACCGCAGTCTTCGCCGCAGTCTGGGAGCAGTTCTCCGACCCTTCGAGCTGACCGTTGCCGAGTACACGGCGCTGAGTCTCATCAGTCGTCGCGGCGGCTACTCCAATGCGCAGTTGGCACGTCGTTCCTTTGTCTCGCCCCAAGCAATGCATGAGATGGTCAGCTCGTTGGAGAATCGCGGCCTTTTGGACAGAGAACCCTCTGACTCCCATCGGTCGATGCGTCGCACCCATCTCACAGGTGAGGGTCGCGAATTGCTCGAGCGATGCAATGTGGCCGTGGACGAGATGGAGGAAGCCATGCTGGAAGGTGTTCCTCCCGGGACACGCGTGGAGGTCATAAACCTCCTCCTCCAGTCTGCTCGCAACCTGCGGGATGTCCCAGCTCCTGAGTGAGTCACCCGAGGCCAAGTATCCGGACGGCATTCTCTTTGAGGATGGCCGACGTCACTTCTGGGCCCAGCCCCAGCTCGGCAAAGTCGTCGAGCCAGCGATCCGGGGTGATCAGCGGGTAATCGGAGCCGAAGAGCATTTGGCCTCTGAGGCTCTTGCTCATCGCGTTCACCAACGATGGGGGAAACCGCTTTGGGGACCATCCGGAGAGATCGATCGCAACCTGAGGCTTGTGCATCGCAATCGACAGCGCCTCGTCCTGCCACGGGAACGAGGGATGAGCCATGACGATCGACATGTCAGGGAAGTCGACAGCGACATCGTCGATGGCCATCGGGTTGCCGTATTTGAGACGGATCCCACCGCCGCCGGGGAGCCCGGAGCCGATACCGCTGTGCCCGGTGTGGAACAACGCGACAGCCCCGGATTCCTCGATCAACTCGTACAGGGGGTAGGCGATCCGGTCATTGGGGTGGAACATTTGGATGTTCGGATGGAACTTGAACCCGCGGATAACACCGGCACTCAACAGGTCCTTGGCCTCGGCGACTCCTTCGCTACCGCGCCGAGGATCGATGCTGGCGAAGGGAATCAGCACATCTGAGTGCTCCCGCGCCTTCTCGGCCACGAAGGTGTTGGGGATGCGTGGCTGTCCTGTCGTCAGTGACGAGTCGACGGCAAACACTACGGCGAGAAGCCTGCGCTCACGGTAAAGGGCGGCGATCTCATCGGCGTCGGGGAGACCCGAGTCTCCCTTGAAGTAGCGGCTCGCCGCCCGACGAAGCTCGGGGCTGAGATGGTCGTCGCCATCCGGACCCAACTCGATGTGGACGTGGAAGTCGATGGCGACCACGTCCTCAAATGATTGGATTTCCGATGTCACACTATCAAGCTACCTGATATATTCGCCACCTGTCAGCTACCGGAGATTGGTACACGTGAAGGGCCTCATGCAGGATGCTCCGCTCTCGATCGCGATGATCCTGCAACGAGCGGCCACGCTGGGGCATTCCATGAAGGTGGTGTCGGCCACTCCGGCAGGCGTCGACCGGAGGTCCTGGCCCGACATCACGGACCGCTCGCTCCGTCTCGCGGCTGCGCTGGACACACTCGGCGTGCCGGCGGGTGCGTCGGTGGGGAGTTTTGCCTGGAACGGTCACCGTCATCTCGAGCTCTACTTCGGAGTTCCCTGCGCCGGCCGGGTGCTCCACACCATCAATGTTCGGCTCCACCCTGACGTCATCGCGTATGTGGTCGGTCATGCCGATGACCGTGTGGTTTTCGTCGACGCCTCGTTGACGGGAGTGCTAGCGCGTCTGCGTGATCGTCTCGTCGCCAAGATTTTCGTAGTCATGGAGGACGGTGGCGAGATAGACCCTGCGTTCGCATCCGATCCCAGATACGAGGAGCTCATCGGGAGTGAGTCACCGGCCCAGCCGGCGGCCGTCGACGAGAGGGACGCCGCTTCCATCTGTTTCACCAGTGGGACCACTGGTCGACCCAAGGCGGTCGTCTACTCCCACCGATCGGTTGTGCTCCACTCCATGGGCGAGCTCACGGTGGACGGCCATGCCGTGAGACGTGGCGATGTCATCTTGCCCTTGACCCCCATGTTTCACGTCAACTGTTGGGGCCTGCCATATACGGCCGGTCTGGCTCCGGCGTCGCTCGTGATAGCAGGGGCCGATACCAGCCCTGCCGCGGCGGCCTCTTTGATCCAGTCGGAGCGGCCCAGTGTCCTGGCAGGCATCCCCACCTTCTGGGTGCAGATGGACTCGGTCTTCGCCACCGACGACTACGACCTCTCCTCCGTGGAGCGTATTCTGTGCGGTGGTGCGGAGGCTGCGCCGGCCCTCATCGAGCGCTACACCGACAGGGGAATCGACTTCTTCCACGGCTGGGGAATGACCGAGATGTCGCCCAGCGGCACCGGAAACTGGATTCGGGCGCACAGCGACGACGTCGAGCACGGCGCCAAGCAGGGCGTGCCCGCTCCCACCGTGGAGATGCGCATCGTGTCCGACGATGGGACAGTGTTGCCCTGGGACGGAGAAGCCGTCGGTGAGATCCAGGTGAGAGGGCCGTGGATAGCCGCCGCCTATCTCAACCCGCCGGACGATGCCAACGAGGAGCGCTTCGACGAGGGATGGCTTCGCACGGGAGACGTTGGCCGGGTCGCCGCGGATGGGACCCTCGAAATCGTGGACCGAACCAAAGACCTCATCAAGTCGGGTGGTGAGTGGATCAGCTCGGTCGAGCTGGAGCGACATCTCGTGGCTCACCCCGCCGTGGCCGAGGCTGCGGTGGTCGCCGTACCCAGCGAGCGGTGGGGGGAACGCCCGGTGGCGCTCGTCGTGCTCAGGAAGGGCGCCGATGCCAGCGCAGCCGACCTCTTTGAGTTCCTGTCGACGAAGGTGGCGTCGTGGCAGGTTCCTGACCATGTCGAGTTCGTCGAGGATCTTCCCAAGACAGGTGTAGGGAAGATCGACAAACGACGTCTCCGACACGAGGTGGTCCCTTCCCTGGTCGTAGAGACCGAATCGGAGCCGCCGGAATGAGTCTCAGCTGTGTCGGCTCGTGCCATCGATCTGAGTTGACGACATGCTCGAACTGATAGACGTCGACAAGAGCTTTGGCGGTCTTCGCGCCCTGGACGGCTTGTCGTTCACCGTGGAGGCCGGGGAGATCCTGGGGATGATCGGGCCCAACGGGTCCGGTAAATCGACCGCGTTCAACATCATCACCGGCACGTTGCGCAGTGACGCCGGGGCGGTGGTCTTCGGCGGGGAGGACATCACGGGGCTCCGACCCCACCGCATCTCGCACAAGGGGATCGCACGAACGTTTCAGGTGGTCAAGCCTTTCCCCCAACTGAGCGCAGTGGAGAACGTATTGGTGGGAGGCCTCTTCGGCGGGACCGGGTCCAAACGAACCAGCGAGGCGACGGCGGAGGCGCGAGAGGTCCTCAGCCGGGTCGGTCTGGAAGCCAAGGGAGAGACCAAAGCCGGGTCCTTCACAATCGTGGAGAGAAAGTGGCTCGAGGTGGCCCGTGCGCTGGCCACGCGACCGAAGCTGCTCCTCCTCGACGAGTTCATGGCGGGGCTCGGCCCTCAAGAAATCCCGAACGCCATCGACCTCGTCAGGTCGATAAGGGACTCCGGGGTCACCATCGTCTTGGTGGAGCATGTGATCAAGGCGATCACCGGCGCCTGCGACCGGGTGATAGTCCTCGACGCAGGCAGGAAGCTGGCCGAAGGCTCCGTCTCCGAAATCGTCAACGACCCTGACGTCATCGAAGCGTATCTGGGGAGCCGCCATGTTGAGAGTTGACGGTCTGGAGGTGGCATACGGTGA
>DASUUP010000165.1:0-7998 GCA_036373995.1 Acidimicrobiia bacterium | reverse complement strand
ACACCCAGCGCTCCACCTACTTGCACACGATCTCGAACCTGGCCAATTTCGCCATCGAGCCCGAAGACAACGTGCTGCCCGTGGTTCCGATGTTCCACGCCTCGGCGTGGGGGTACCCATTCATGGCCACCACGAAGGGGGCAAAGCTCACTTATCCCGGGCCCGACCTCTCTCCCGAGGGTTTGGTGAAGCTGTTCGTCGACGAGCATGTGACTTTCAGCGCCGGAGTTCCCACGGTGTGGCTCGGGATCAAGAACTACCTCGACGCGCATCCCGAGATCGACGTCTCGTCCATTCGGGCGTTCCTGTGCGGTGGATCTGCCGTGCCGCGTGCGATGATCGAGTCGTATTGGAAGGATCGTGGGATACGCGTTGTCCAGGGATGGGGAATGACCGAGACGAACCCGGTTGCGTCGATTGCGACCCTCAAGCCGCACATGGAGAGCTGGGACCTCGAGGATCAGCTCGATCGCATGGAGACCGCCGGCATTCCTTCACCGGGGCTTCAGGTGAAGATCGTCGACGAGGCGGGAGAGGAGCTCCCCCACGACGGTGAGGCGTTCGGAGAGCTGTTGATTCGGGGCCCCTGGATCGCAGCCGAGTACTACAAGGACGACCGCACTCCGCAGTCGTTCGAGGACGGCTGGCTGCGCACCGGCGATGTCTGCAAGATCACCCCCGAGGGCTATATCCGAATCACCGACCGGGCCAAAGACGTCATCAAGTCGGGCGGGGAGTGGATCAGCTCACTCGATGTCGAGAACGAGCTGATGGCCCATCCCGCGGTCGCCGAGGCCACAGTGGTCGGTCTGAAGCACGTGAAGTGGCAGGAGCGCCCTGCCGCCTTCGTGGTGCTGGCAGAGGGCGCCGACGCGACGGCCGACGAATTGATCGAGCACCTGTCGTCGCGTGTCGCCAAGTGGTGGCTTCCGGACGAGATCGTCTTCATCGACGAGATCCCGAAGACGGGTACCGGCAAGTTCGACAAGAAAGTGGTCCGGGATCAATACGCCGACCTGTTGATGGAGGGCTGAGGGCTCAATCCCAACCAGCGACCGATCTGTCTCTCGGTGAGGTTGTTACCGGTCAGGACGGTCGCCACTCTCAGGCCAGAGAACTTGTCAGGATCGGCGGAGACGGCGGCGACTCCTGTTGCGCCGGATGGCTCGACGAGCTGGCCGGCAAGGACGTGAATCGTTCTCATCGCTGCGATCATTCGGGCGTCGTCGACCAGGACCATCTCGTCGACGATCGGTCGCATGTCCTCGATGGCCTCCGGCACGGGGGTCCGCACCGCGATGCCCTCGGCAATCGTTTCGACACCAGGGCGCTCCACGATTCCGGTGCCACGCCATGACTCGGCCATCGCGTCTGCTCCGCTCGCCGACACTCCGATGACCCTGGTCGTCGGTGACACGGCTTTGACCCATCGGGCAACGCCGGAGATCAGGGCGCCATTGCCCACGGGGACGACGACGGCGTCGTAGCTCTGGTGACGGGTGAGCTCGACGCCGATGGTGCCGGCGCCCTCGCTGATCTCAGGCTCCCGCCCGTCCTCGATCATCCATGCGCCGGTCTCGTCGCAGTACCGTCGGGCAGCGTCCTTTGCGGCATCGAAGTCGGTTCCCTCGAGACGGACCTCGGCACCGAGTTCCTCGATGCGCCCCATCTTGAGCTCGTTGGCGCCGGTGTCTGCGAAGACGACGAGATCCCGTCCGTGGGCGCGGCACACGTAGGCCATCGCCTGCCCGAAGTTGCCTGTGCTGGCGCAGACGAGCGGACGCGGATCGCCTCGTTTGACGATCTCATCGAGGAAGTATCCGGCTCCACGGCCTTTGAACGAGCGGATGGGGTTGGCCGTCTCCACCTTCAGAGTGAGGGAACAGCCGAGAGCGCCGGACAGGTCCGCCGACTCGAACTGCGGGGTGTGCAGGAAGACCGGGTCTATGGACGCCGACGCGGCGGCGATGCTCTCGAGCGAGAGCCGATGGCCCGGGAGGGGGTCGTTCATGAAGTGCCAGCCGTCATCCCGGCGACCATAGGATCCCCCGATGCTGATTCGCGCAGAGCGGAGCGAAGGCGTGTATGACATCGCTGGGATGCTGGCGTCGGCTCGGCCCTGATGCGCAACGCGATCCAAATCGCCACGGAGATGGGGAGCAGCTCATTGGTCTCCTCGGCGACCTCTTCTAATACGGGAGATTTGGCTTCGTCCCGGCGGCCGAGGCAGGAGGCGCGCCTCCAAATCCAGATTGGGGCCGCTATTTCCAGCCTTCGCCATCCCCCGTGCCTCCAACCGGCTCGTGGGTTACAGCGGCCTATTCGACTTCGACCAGCTCACCGGAGCTGAGGTCGAGCACGAACTCCTTGTTGCTCGTGGAATCGGCGATGAACTCTGCGAGACGCGCACCTTTCTTGCGGACGATCCACCACGCATAGTCCTTGGACCCGGTGGCGCGAAATGAGTCCCTGGCGGCGCGGGCTGCATCGACTGCGGGGCTCTCCGAATCGAATTCCCCCAACACCGTCTCGACCGGTTCGAACTCTCCGTGTTTCTCCACGAACTGCACAGCTTCGAACATGTTCGCCTCCTCGCCGAAGGATAACACTCGACATCGGGGTGCCCGGGCCGAACCTAAGCTGCGGCGGGTGAGCGAATTCCACGCGGTATGGGGCTGGATCGCGATCGTCATCAACGGAGCCGCCGGGCTTTGGGGAGTGCTCCTCCATCGACGAGAGACACCTCCTACTGCGTTCTACTGGGCGATCGGGATCGCCATTGCCGGCCTGCTGTTCCAGGTAGTGATTGGTGTCGTCCTGATGTCGGCGCAGGATCTCCAGCCGGGTAACCAGCACGTGTTCTACGGAGTCGTGATCGCAGTCACCTTTGCATTCGTCTACATCTACAGAGCGCAGTTCAGGAGACGACCCGCCTTGTACTACGGCTTGCTTCTACTGTTCACCATGGGTCTAGGAATAAGAGGGATCATGACGTTCGGAGTCGACTTCTGATGTTGCTCGAAGACAAGAGACTGCTGATCACCGGTGTCCTCACCGACGACTCGATCGCCTGGCACACGGCTCGGGTGGCCCAGGAGGAGGGAGCAGAGATCGTCTGCACCGGTTTTGGTCGCGGGCTGCGTCTCACCGAGAGATCGGTGCAGCGTCTGCCGAAAGAATGTGACGTCCTGGAGCTCGACATCAACGATCCGTCACACGTCGAGAGCGTGGTCGCCGATCTCGATGCCCGTTGGGGTGGTGTGGATGGGGCTCTTCATGCCATCGCATTCGCCCCCGAAGACGCCCTCGGGGGCAACTTCCTCAACACGCCGGTCGAATCGGCGCAGACCGCTTTCACGGTCTCGGCCTTCTCCTACAAGACCCTGGCGGTTGGGCTGCTTCCCCTGATGGAGAAGGCGGGCGGCGGAGCGCTGGTCGCCATGGACTTCGACAACACCCAGGCCTGGCCCGCATACGATTGGATGGGCGTCGCCAAGTCCGCCCTGCAGAGCGTGACCCGCTACTTGGCCCGCGATCTGGGCCCACGTAACATCAGGGTCAACGCCGTTTCCGCCGGCCCTCTCGGAACCGTCGCCGCCAAGTCGATTCCCGGCTTTGCCCGGTTCGACGAGGTATGGGGGAAGCGATCGCCTCTCCGCTGGGACACGTCGGACCCCGATCCGGTGGCCCGCATGGTGTGCGTCCTGCTCAGCGACTGGGCCAAGATGACGTCGGGTGAGATCGTTCACGTCGACGGTGGCTTCCACGCGGTGGCTGCAGGAGCCGACGAGAGCTGACCCCTCAGACGGAGGGGACCGTGGCCGTTGCCGCCGCGGGCAAGTCGAGGACGAAGGTGGCGCCGCCTCCTTCGGTGGCCTCCACGCGGACCGACCCGTGCATCACCTCGGCGAGGCTCTTGACGATCGAGAGACCCAGCCCGGTCCCTCCCTTGGATCTGGTGTCCGACTGGTCGAGCTGGGTGAAGCGCTCGAAGATGCTCTCCCGGGCGTGCTCGGGAATCCCCGGACCGTGGTCGACCACGGCCATCATCGCTCGCTGGCCCTTCTGCCAACCGAACAGCTCGACCGGTGAATCCGGTGCGTACTTGGCGGCGTTCTCTACGAGGTTGATGAGGATTCGTGCGAAGTGGTCGCGGTCGGCCATGACCGCCAGGTTCGGTGGCTCCACCGTCATTGTCGGCTCGATCGACACGACCCTGTTGATCTCGTCGAACATCTCCTTGACCTCCACCGGCTCGGGATGCACCGGGATGGCGCCACGGTCGATTCGGGACACCACCAACAGGTCTTCGATGAGTCTCTGGAGACGCCCGGCCTGACGCCGGGCACTGATGAGAAGCTGCTGTGAGGTCGGCTCGGTGGGGGCCAGCTCGGGCCGGTTGACGGTGTCGAGTGAGCCGATGATCGAAGTCAGCGGGCTGCGCAGCTCGTGGCTCACCGTCGAGACGAAGTCGGACTTCATCTGAGCGACTTCCTCGAGACGACGTGTCATCTCGGCCTGCGCCTCGTACCGGCCGATCTGGCTGAGGACGAGACCCGCGGGTGCGGCCAGCGAACCGAGCTGCTCGAGCTGCTCTTCGGTGAAGTCGCCCTCGTACGGGTCGCCGACGATTATTGCGCCAACTCTCATCGACTCGACTTTGAGCGGAGCGACCAGGGCCTGTTTGAGCCCGAGATCTTTGAGCAGCACATGAGACTCCGTCTCCTCGTCGACGCGCCTGACGTAGATTGGCTTGACCGCTCGATAGGTCTGGGCCACGACGCTCGGTGCATTGATCTCGACCGATATCGGGTCCGTCTCCAGCGGGTAGCCATTGACCCATATCGGGCTCATCACCTCGAGACGCTGCATCTCGCCGTCGTGGAGGAGCACCACACCAACCTGAGCGTCCAGGTACTTGCAGATCGTCCCGATCAGATGAGGGACGATCTCGGCCAGAGACTCCGCCCGGGCCAGGGTCGCGCTGACCGCGTAGAGGCGTTCGAAGTCGAGACGTTGCTGTTCGAGCTTCGCCTCCTTCCCGAAGGAGGTGACCGCCTCCTTCTCGAACTCGAAGCCGACGAGGGCGGTGGCCGCGGCGACGACGAAGATGACGACGATCTGAGCGAGGACATCGATCGCTTGGTTGGCCTCACCGAGGGTGAAGGAGACGAAACCGACCGCCAGGGCGATGATCACCGTGACCAGGGCGTGGGCCCACCAGGCGAGGAGCAGGCCGGAGACGGCCGCTATCCCGTAGAGAATCGGCTCGGCGGTTTGCTGGAGGTCGGGGATGACGGCGAGTGCCGTGATCCCCGCGATCAGGCCGAGCAGCCACGCCGTGGCCGCCCACGGCGCCGCACTCGACCGCATGATTCGATCCCACCTGATCGCCGTGGAGAGGATGAGCAGACCGGCCAACGAGGCCATGGGGATGAAGAACTCGGGCCGGGTGAAGAGCTGTGTCCCGTCGTCGTCGACGGTGCTGCGGACCGCCTGGTAGCCGACGATGATGAGGACCACCCAGGCGACCGCCGAGGCGCGACGAAGCAGAGACGCCCGAAATCGGGCCATCGACTCGTGAACGCTGACAGTGACGTTCTCGTTAGTCATGGGTTTGGGGTCTCACAAAAGTATTCTCGGCGCTTCTCCCGGTCTTATCGAGGATTGTTATTGGCTCTGCGTTCATTTGCTGACGGTGCGCTCTTCGCCGAGGTGTACGGATCGGGTTCACCGACCGTCCTCGCCCTCCATGGCTGGGGGAGACGGGGAAATGACTTCGCCGGTGCTCTCGATGGCCTCTCTGGCATCGCTCCCGACCTCCCGGGTTTCGGGGCCTCACCCGTACCGGATGAGGTGATTGGCGCAGATGCTTATGCAGACATTGTCGCTCAGATCCTCGATTCCTTCGATAGGCCTCCAGTCCTCGTCGGTCACTCCTTTGGAGGCCGGATCGCAGTGTGCATGGCGGCAAAACACCCCGACAAGGTCGGCGATCTCGTGCTGACCGGGGCGCCTCTGATTCGGTTGGAGACGGGTAGGAGACCACCTGCGGTCTATCGATTGGTGCGTTGGCTCAACTCGATCGGGGTGATCTCCGATGAGCAGATGGAGAGGCAGAAGAAGAAGCGAGGCTCTGCGGACTACCGGGCCGCCGATGGCGTCATGCGCGACATCTTGGTGAAGGTGGTCAACGAGAGCTACGAGGGCCAGCTGGGCCGGATCGAGGGGCGGGTCCACCTGCTTTGGGGTGCTGATGACCGGGAGGTGCCGGTCTCGGTCGCCGAGGCGGCTTCGGCGCTGCTCGAGGACTCGAAGCTCGAGGTCCTTCCCGGGGTGGGTCATTTCGTCCCGTTGGAGGCCCCGGGAGACCTGCGACGTGTCATCGACGAGGCGGGGGCATGATCTGGCTCCTGGTGGCGGCCTGCGCCGTCGCTTCGGTGCCTGCCGGTCTGCGCTGGTTGCGGGTGGCGCAAAGAGAGCATTACCTGCCAGGAGCGGTGAGCACCTTCGCCTGGCGGTGGTGGCGGTCGACGGTGCCGAACAATGTCCTGGATCTGGCCGCGACCGTCGGAGTGATCGGGTCGATATTCGACATCCGATTGGCCTATCTGACCCCGGCGGCTCAGGTCGGACCGATCGGCCTGTCGGTGAGGGGCGTCACATCTCCATTGGCATGGACCGATCGTCTCAAGAGGCTGGCCGGGTTGAGCGGTGTCGTCGTCGTCGCTTTCCTGGCGATGGGAGGTCTCTACGACGAGCCGGTGCTCGTGGTGCTCCCGGTCTATCTGCTGCCGTCGGTCATCGATCTCGCCCTTTGGACTTTGCGCCCGTACGAGAAGCGTCGGGGTGAGGAATGGGTCGACAAGGCCACGGCGAAGCTGAGATCGGTCGATCCCGCCGTTGTCGCCATTACCGGCTCTTATGGCAAGACCACGACCAAGAACTACGTGGCTCATCTGCTGGCAGGATCGAAGCGTGTCGTCGCCAGCCCGGCTTCGTTCAACAATCGCATGGGCCTGGCCAGAGCGATCAACGAGAACCTGGCCCCCGGCACCGAGGTCTTCGTCGCCGAGATGGGCACCTACGGCCGCGGTGAGATCGCCGAGTTGTGCGAGTGGATCCCGCCCAAGGTGGCCGCGATCACCGCCATCGGGCCGGTCCATCTCGAGAGGTTCGGCTCCCTCGAGAACATCGTGAGAGCGAAGTCCGAAGTCCTGGACACCGCCGAGGTCGGGGTCATCAACATCGACGGACCACTGCTCGCGGAGCTGGCGTCCGAACGTCGTGGCGAGATGCGCATCGTGGAGGTCTCGGCGAACGACGTTGCGGAACCCGACGGGATCTTCGCCGGGAACCTCGCCGTCGCTCTTGGGATCGGAGCCGCCCTGGGCGTGGCGAGGGAGGACATGGCGGCGAGGGTTCATGACCTGCCCGCGGCCGAGCACCGCCAGTCTCTGATGACGGCCGGAGGTGGGTTCACCATCATCGACGACACCTTCAACTCCAACCCGGAAGGAGCCAGGTCTGCTCTGACCCGGCTGGTTGCAGCTGCCGAGGGTGGCAGGACGGCGGTAATCACGCCGGGGATGGTCGAGTTGGGTCACCTCCAGGATTCGGAGAACGAGGAGTTCGCCGCGCTCGCTTCCCGACAGGTGGACCATCTCATCATCGTCGGGCGAACCAATCGCAAGGCCCTGTTGCGAGGTTCCGTCAAGGGGAAGGCATCAGTTACCGTCGTCGGCACACGGGACGAAGCCGTTGCCTGGGCTCGTGACAACCTCGGCTCCGGCGATGTCGTCCTCTACGAGAACGATCTCCCCGACCACTACCCATAGAGAGCACCACGCATGACCTCGGCAGTCGTATTCGGCGGACCCTCCGACGAGCACGACATCTCCGTCCTCACCGGGCTCCAGGTGGCACGCGCTCTCGACGACATCGTCGCCATCTACTGGTCGAAATCGGGGGAGTGGTATCAGGTCGATGCTGATCTCG
>DASUUP010000164.1:0-2643 GCA_036373995.1 Acidimicrobiia bacterium | reverse complement strand
GCCGCCTTGAGCTCGGTCAGATCGCGGCGTCGCGACAGCCTCTGGATCAAATCGACGAAGGTCCCCTCTGCGAGCAGACCCCCATAGAGGTCCTGAATCGAAGACGCCGCATCAAGGACACCCCGAGCTCTTCGAATTTCCTCGATGAGCCGAGCAGTCTCACGGAGGGAGTTGTTCTCGAACTCGTAGATGTGGTCGGGCAGCTCACCTCGTACCAAGCGAAGGAGCGCCCGGACCTTCTTGATCGACTTGCGTGACTCGTGTACGGCACCGCCGAGGCTTCCCTGACCATTGAAGAAGCCTTCGGCGGCGCGCTCCAGTTGCTCCATGGTCACCCGCTTGACCCCTATCCCCAAGGGCTCTGACTCACCGAGTTGAAGACTTGTGTCGAATGCCGCCAGGCCTTGATGGCCCGAGGGACTGGTGGCCAAAACGGTCACCCCGCCAGCGTAATGTCGGGCCTGTGAGATCAGCGGGTCTTCTGCCATACCGTCTCGACGCACAGCTCGAGGTGTTGATCGCCCACCCCGGCGGGCCATGGTTCGCCAAGAAGGACGCCGGCTCGTGGTCGGTGATCAAGGGGATCGTCAAAGACGACGAGGGCGACCGTGACGCCGCCGTCCGCGAATTCGAAGAGGAGACCGGTTGGCAGGTGCCCGACACCAATTGGATCTCGCTAGGGGAGACCACGCTCAAGTCGCGAAAGGTCGTGGTCGCCTGGGCGATCGAAGCGGACTTCGACATCACTTCTTTCCACCCGGGCACCTTCTCTCTCTACGGGCGGGAATACCCGGAGATCGACCGGGTGGTGTGGACGGCCTCCGACGTCGCCCGCGAGAAGCTGAATCCCGCCCAGAGGGTATTCATAGATCGCCTGGCTGCCGAGCTCGTGAGCTTGGACAAATAGCGGCTCCCCCGCGTTTGAATAGGCTCAGGAGGACTCACCATGACAGACATGCCACAGACCGAGTCAGAGTGGAAAGAGAAACTCGACCCCGAGCAATACCAGGTGCTCCGCCAAGGCGGCACCGAACGTCCCTTCACCGGTAAGTACTGGGACGCCAAGGAGAAGGGGGTCTACCGTTGCGCCGGGTGTGGGGAAAAGCTCTTCTCGTCGGACACCAAGTACGAGAGCCACAGCGGATGGCCCAGCTTCTTCCAGCCGCTGGCCGAGGAGGCCATCGAAGAGGAGGACGACCGCTCATACGGGATGGTCCGCACAGAGATCAAATGCGCCAACTGCGGCGGGCACCTCGGACACGTCTTCGACGACGGGCCCAACCCCACCGGCCTCCGCTACTGCGTCAACTCGGCCTCCCTCGAACTGGAAGAAGACGCTTCCTAATGCTGTGGCTCCCATATATGGGAGCCACAGCGTCTCATAGATGGGCGACGGGGACGATCAGGGCTCAGACCGTCGAGCGCCGCTCCGGCGTCAGCGATCCTGGGTTCGAGTCGATCTGACTTCTTCGATGACCGCAAACATTGCCTGGTCGTGGGTCGTCGTGGGGATCGAGGAGACCCGGATCCGGCGTTCGATCATCCCCTCGGATACCAGAGGGGAGATCTCGATGTCGCGGACGAAACCGAGGACCGCTTCGTTGTCCGCACGGGCTTCGAAGCAGAACTCGGTGACTCCGTCGGCACGTGCCACCGCGGTGAGAGCCTCGAACAGAGCCCGGCCCACCCCGCGCCGCTGCATGGAGTCGAGAACCGTGATGGCCACCTCGGCGCATCCTTGGTCTCTCCCGACGATGTAGCGACCTACCCCGGCGACCTCCTCATCGATCGCCGCGCCCCAGGCCACGTGGCTCCGCTGGTCGACATCGGTGAGATAATCGAGTTCCTGCTGAGTGAGGCCACCCACTCCCTGGCCGAAACGAGAGAATCGGCTCTCCAGTGAGAGCTCCTCGATACCCCGCTCGAAGAACTCCCGATCCGTCTTCAAGACAGGGCTCAACGTGACTAGGGATCCGTCCTTGAGCGGCTTCTCGTGTTTGGGCCGGTCGGCCGGGATGACGATTCTCATCGGGTCGCAGTCATTGAAGCCGGTGCGGGATTCCACACCACATCCGGCACGGGCAGTAACTTCGTTGCTCATGACACGGCGCCGGCTGGCCACAGCCACCTCCGGGTTTGGCTCGGGCAAACGTGAGTCGCACGATTCGACTTCGTTCTACGAGCGGTTCACACCTCCAGTCGTTTCGGGCGACGAGCGGGTGGAGACACCGGTGACCGTCGACCAACTGTTCTGCGCCGATGCTCGCAGCATGACGCCGGGGCAGGTCGCCGACCGTTCGGTGGCACTACTGGTGACGTCGCCCCCCTATTTCACCGGCAAGGAGTACGAGACGGATATGGCAACAGGTCAGGTGCCCTCCAGCTACGTCGAGTACCTGGAGATGATTCACGACGTCCTGGCGATCTGTCTCACCAAACTGGAGCCAGGGGGACGGGTGGCGGTCAATGTGGCGAATCTGGGGAGAAAACCCTACCGGTCGCTCTCCGCAGATGTGATTTCGATTCTCCAAGACGACTTGGGCCTCCTGCTCAGGGGTGAGATCATCTGGCAGAAGGCCCGTGGAGCCGGTGGGAGCTGTGCCTGGGGGTCATTCCGCTCACCACAGAACCCGGTCCTCCGCG
>DASUUP010000163.1:0-2189 GCA_036373995.1 Acidimicrobiia bacterium | reverse complement strand
CAAACCCGATCCGTAACGGCCGACGTGCCCGGTGAGCAGGGCCAGATTGATCAGGGCGAGCACGTTGTCGGTGGCGTTGTGGTGCTCGGTGATGCCCAACGTCCAACAGATCTGCGCCATCCCGGCGGTGCCGTACTCGTGGGCGAGCTGTTGGATGGCTGCCCCCGGCACGCCGGTGATCCTCTCCGCCCGTTGCAGGGGGTACTCGTCGACACAGGCGGCGAATTCGTCGAAGTGTTCGGTGGCGCTCTGGATGAACTCGGTGTTGTGGAGGCCCTGTTCGATGATCTCCCGGGCCACGGCATTGGCCAGGGCGATGTCGGAGCCGACATCGATGCCTAGCCACACGTCGGCCCATGCGGCGGTGGAGGTGCGTCGGGGGTCGACGGCGAACATGCGCGCTCCGTTGCGAACGCCTTTGAGGACGTGATGGAAGAATATGGGGTGTGCCTCACGGGCATTCGACCCCCACATCACTATGAGATCAGTCTCTTCGATCTCCTGGTACGAGCTGGTGCCACCACCCGCTCCAAACACTGCCGCCAGACCGGCGACGGAAGGAGCGTGTCAAGTGCGATTGCAGCTGTCGATGTTGTTCGAGGCCATCACCAGCCGGGCCCATTTCTGGGCCACGTAGTTGACCTCATTGGTGGCCTTCGAGCAGCTGAACATGCCGAAGGATTCGCCGCTGAACCGACCAAGACCCTGCGCCGCAGCTGCCATGGCCTCGTCCCAACCGACCGGAGTCAGCTCTCCGTTCTTCCGGACCAATGGCTTGGTCAGCCGTGAGTAGTCGCGTTTCACACCTCACCTCCTCTCTGTGTTGGTCTCCCTCCGAGAGTACCCGTTCACTCGAATTCGATCAGGATCCGCGGGTTCTCCCCCGTTGCCATCGACGTGAACCCGTCGTTGATCTGGTCGAGACGGATCCGCTTGGTGAGCATGTCCCCGAGGTTGAGTCGCCCATCGCGATACATCTCGATGTAGCGGGGCACATCTGCCTTGAAGTCGTTGGAGCCCATCACAGATCCCTGCAAGCGTCGCTCGTAGAAGAGGTCGTCGGTGGGGATCCGGACCATTGATCCCGATGGCACGAGACCCACGACGGTGACGGTTCCCCCGCGTCGGGTCATGGCGAAGCCCTGCTCGATCGTGGTGGCACTTCCCACCGCTTCGATTACGTGGTCGACCCCGAGCCCGTCGGCGAGCCTGATGACGTTGGAGACCAGCTCGGGATCGCCCGCGGCGAGGGTGTCGGTAGCGCCGAGTGACCGGGCGAGATCGAGCTTTCCGGGCACCGGGTCGATGGCGACCACCTGGCTCGCCTCTGTGATGCGAGCCGCCTGGACGGCACTGAGCCCGACTCCCCCGCAGCCAATGACCGCGACGCTGTCTCCCGGCTCAACGCAGGCAGTGTTGAAGACCGCCCCCAGGCCCGTGGCCACACCACAGCCGAGGACGGCAGCGTGGTCGAGGGGAACATCGTCGCCTATCGTCACGACCGCGCTCTCGTGCACCAGCATCTGTTGGGCGAAGCCGGAGAGGTCGAGGAACTGGGCGATCGGCTCGTCATCGAGTGTCAGTCGCGACGGCTCACTCGGACTTCGTCGTGTCGCCCCTTTGTCGACACAGAGATGGGTCTTTCCGGCGAGGCATAGGGCGCACCCTCCACAGAAGACCGAGATCGACGTCACCACGTGATCACCAGGAGCTGTCTCGGTGACCGACGCTCCGACCTCTCGGACGATTCCCGCGACCTCATGGCCAAGCACCGTGGGAAGGGGGTGCTCGAAAGAACCTTCGAGGAATCTGAGGTCGCTGTGACAAAGACCGGCGGCGACCACGTCGATCGACACTTCGAAGGGAGCTGGATCGGCGACTTCCACCTCTTCGATGGTCAGCGGGCCGCCGACCTCTCTCATAACAGCCGCTCTCACCGGGCAGACCCTATCCGTATCATTGAGTGACGATGCCGACTATCGACGAGTACCTGGAAGAGGCGAGGAGCCGGTTCGACCGGGTGGCTCCAGACGAGCTCGAGAAGGCCGTCGCAAACGGCGCCTTCCTCATCGACATCAGACCTGAGAAGAACCGAGTCGAAGAAGGTGAGATCCCGGGCGCCATCATCATCGATCGTCTGGTTCTCGAGTGGCGGTTAGCACCGTCGAGCGACGCCAAGACCATCGATG
>DASUUP010000162.1:0-4672 GCA_036373995.1 Acidimicrobiia bacterium | reverse complement strand
CGCTTCACTCGACGGCTACATCGCCGACGAGAGCGGCAACTTCGACTGGACAGACCCATCTGAAGACGCACATGTCTTCTTCAACGGCCTTCAGCGATCGGTCGGCAGCTTCCTCTGCGGCCGTCGCATGTACGAGACGATGAGGGTGTGGGACACATTTGTCCTCGACGACCTCCCCGAGGTACAACGCGAGTTCGCCGAGGCGTGGCGGGATACCGACAAGGTTGTCTACTCATCCACCCTGGACGCTGTGTCGGAACCGCGGACCCGTCTGGAGCGGACGTTCGACCCCGAAGTGGTACAGACCATGAAAGACAAGACCGACCGCGACCTGTCCATCGGTGGCGCCGACCTCGCTGCCGAGGCCATCCGGGCCGGTCTGGTCGACCGTTATCTACTGCGATTGGTCCCGACGATCGTCGGTGGAGGCACCTCTGCTCTCCCCGACTCAGCGCGGGTCGACCTCGCTCTCAACACGACACGTCGTTTCGACGACGGCTCCGTCCTACTCGACTACAGCCTCCGAAGAACCTGATGGACTGAGGTGTCACGTGGACGACCCAAGGACGACGCCGCGTGGCGAGTCGTCCCAATGCTCGACTGGAGCGAGTGATCGTTTCCGGTTCCACATGTGGTCTCGAGTTCCGGGATACGGTCACTAAGTCCATCGTGGTCGGCCGTCGGTCTCGAACCCACTCACCCCGCTCGGGTCAGCGCACGGGTGGCACCCTCCCAGTCGGGCAGACGTATCATCGCCTCGCACTCGTCTTTCACCGCGAGGCTGATCCCACGCATCAGCTCCGACGCCTCGGCCAGGTCCCAATCGTATCCGCCCAGCCTCGAGCTCTTCTCTAGGAGCGAAACGGAGAGGCGATCCCTTTGCACGCGGTAGCGCGACATGTAGTCGGCCTCGGCGGGGGGGTTCCTGAGACTCTGGTCTACTGCACGGGCACACAACTCGGCGTCACGCAAAGCGTCGCTGATGCCATGAGCGGAGATCGAGTCCTTGGTGTACCCGGCGTCGCCGACCAGCGCCCATCCGACTCCCCAGGGCTGTTTGAGAAAACCGGGCAGGCCAGGCGTCCCCCGAAAGCTGCTCACCCGGGTTCCGGCCCGCAGCGCCTCGCCGATGTCAGAGTGGCCCCGGGTGGCCTGGTCGAGGAAGGCTTGCTCGGGGTCGGCCCGATACTCGTCGATCCTCTCCGCATGCCAGCCCACATAGACACAGGTCTGCCTGTTGTTGGTGGGGATGAGGCCGGCGGTGACTCCGGGGGTGAACTGGAAGTAGACGCCGTCGGTCTCGATGCCCTCGTAGTAGGCGTAGTAGGTGGCGTTGGCCGGCGGGAACGACCGGTACGCCTTGGCCCGCACACGGTCGGCGGTCCGGGACCAGGTTCCGTCGGCGCCGACCACGTAACGGGAGCGAATCTCATGTGTGATCCCCCCCGACTTGGCCGTCACTCCGACGACTGCGCCGTCTTCCCAGAGGAGGTCGACAAGGCGAGTTCTGGTCCACAGGTCAACGCCCTCTTCGAGGGCGGCGGTAACCAGAATCGGGTCGAGGACGGTCCGCCGCGGGGCGTAGAGTGCGTCGACACCGAAGTCGGCGCTCAACTCGATCGGGATGAGGTCGTCGCCGAACCCGAGCGTTACTTTCCTTATTGGCGGAGTGTCAGTGGCGGTGAGACGCTCGGCGAGACCCCAGCGATGCAGCTGGAGCATTCCGAGACGGAGGATGGTGTGTGTTGATGTCGTGTCGGAGCCGATGTCGGCCCGGTCGATCATCAGAACCCGATGTCCACATCGAGCGAGGAGCATCGCTGTGGCTGCCCCGGCGACCCGGGCGCCCACGATCACCACGTCGTATGAAGATGGGGACCGCACCGCGGCGGTCCCCATCTTCTCGTCGATGGTCATGGCGTGTCGACTGCTAGCTCGACAGGAACACCATTGCTCACTATGTCGAACACGGCCGAACGGGAGTATGCCCGTTCCACCAGCTCTCTCAGCTCTTCGTCGGTGGCGTCGCCCTTTATCGAGAACCTCATTTTGATGTCGGTGAAGCCGTTGCGGTAGTCGTCGTCGAGTCCGAGGGCACCACGCAGGTCCATGTTCCCTTCGAGGGTCGACGTCACCTCGCTGAGGTGGACCCCCCGGGCGGCTGCGACGTACACCAGCGACGTGGTCAGACAACCGGCCAGGGCATGGAGTAGAAACTCCGCCGGGTTCGGGCCGGTGTCGGTGCCGAGCAGCACCTGGGGCTCGCCGGAAACGAGCTCGAATGCCTCGGTTCTGGTGGTGTCCTCACCGCCGGCGCCGTGGAACTCCTTGATCCGGCTCCGGTTGTGGGCTCCTTCGATCCAGCGGTTGGCCGCCCTGAACTGGAAGGTGGCCAACTCCGGTTGCTCCTCGATCGCATCGAGGGTGGCGAACAGGGTCGCGGTGTCGACGCCGTTTCTGATGGTTTCGGTTGTTGTTGTCATTTGCTTCCTCTCAGGTCAGCGGTGACTCGAAGTGGTGGCACACGAAATAGGGGAGCGGAAGGCCCAGATCCGTCAGGTGGATGTAGGTGCTCGGCACACCGTCCACCAGGTCCTGTGGGCATGGCTGCCCTTTGTAGAGGTCCTCGTGGATCAGCAGTTCGGTTCCCCAGAACTCACCGGTGGCGGTGCCCCAGGTCATGATCAGGCTCGATGCCGCTTCGCCGGAGAACACCGCATCACCATCGGGTAGACAGTGGGTGGCTGGTGCCTCATGTCCAAAGCAGAACCATCCGGCCTGCGCCAAACGGTCGGGGTCGGGTCCCCTGCCGGCGGCGGGCGCGGCGATCATCGCCACCGACAGCACTGCCGTCGACAGGATGACGAGTGCACGTCGCATGCTCTTGCTTGGTCTCATTGGTCTCATTCCTTTTTTCCTTCTCTTCCTTCCTTTCATAAATCGGCCGCTCGACCGAATTCCTGGGCAAGTGTTTTCATGAAGTCATATCATGGGGCCTCCTCTGTCGTTCTCTAGATGAGCTCGGCAATCATGGCCGCGGCTGTGGCGGCTCCGTCAGTCTCGACTGGTGCATACCGGACGGGCGTCCCTGTCTCAGCCACGATCGCCTCGGCGATCTGGTCGGGGTCTGTGTCGTAGTAGTCGATGTACCGGCCCGCTCCGTACTGGTCGAGACGATTCCGCACGTGGAAGTTCTGCTCGAAGTGGTTACGCAGCGGGAAGTAGAGGAATGGCCGCGCTGCCGCGGTCAGCTCCATGGTCGTCGTCAGCCCACCCTGGACTACTGCCAGATCGCACACGGAGAGATGCCGGTAGAGATGATCGACGTAGCCACGGATGTCGAGACCATCGTGGTCCGGTAGTGACTCGGGATCGATCCGGGGCCCGGCAACCACGACCATCCGCAGCTCGGGCATCGCACGTTTGGCCATCGGATAGGCGGCGATCACCTTGTTCAGCAGAGCTGAGCCCACCCCCGAGCCGCCGACACTGACGATCACGACCTTCTCATCGGGGTCGAAACCGATCTCGTCTCGCCACTCCGCCGCCTGATCGGCGTCGGGTGGTGTGAACCCGGTGATGTAGCCGGAGAAGCTGAAATGCTCCTCAGTCCAGTTCCTGATCTTGGGGAGACCGTCACCGAAGGTTTCGGGCACTATGTCGTCGGGGTTGCCCACGAAGATGGCCCGGTCTCTGATCCGTGGGTAGCGATCGATGTGCTCGATCATCTCTGCGTTGTAGTCGGTGGTCAGGTATGCCTCGTGATCACCACCGTCGGGCATGGGCAAATAGCCGACGAAGTCGGTGAGCCAGACGTGTGAGCCCCGTTTCAACTCCGGGTTCTCATGCCAGAAGTGGTCGATGTCCCAGGCCTCGTCGGCGATCACCAGGTCGTAGAGACCCTCTTCGACTACCTCCTGGAACACCATGAAGTTGGCCAGGAGGATCTCGTCCATCCGTCGCAGGGCCTGGAAGCAGTGCAGGTCGTGCTCAGTGGACTCGTCGGCGATGTGGGCCGACTCAGAAGCCAGCCACTCACTGGCCGGGTGGATTGTCTCGCCCTCTTCCTCGAGGACACGGGTCACCGGGTCCTGGGCCAGCCAGTCGATGTGGAGGTCGGGCTCCAGCTTTTTCAGCTCCTGCGCCACTGCCACATCCCGACGGGCGTGTCCCAGCCCGATTGGGGACGAGATGTACAGCGCCTTCCTGGGGCGGGTCAACGCCCGGGTCCAGGTTTGTGTCGTCATAGTTACACCCTCAATCCGTTCGACGAACTCCTTTATGGCGAGATTGACTTTGACGGGGTCCCGCACCAGGGTGAGATGACCGCCACCTTCGACCTCGACCAGCTCCCCATCCGTGATCTGTGCCAGTTCACGGCCTCGAGTCACGTGCTGACAGACGTCCTCGGTGCCATGGATCACCAACATCGGTATGTCGAGGTGCCGGCACGTCGCTTCGAATGTGTCCCGGTCGGGTGGGTCGAGGTCCTCCGCCTCCTCGGCGGCGGCGAGGATTTCGCCGGTGGACTCCAGGGCCCAGCCGACCGCATCCTCGTGTTGCTTGGTCGAGTGAGGCTCCACTAGCTGGGCGGCGAAGAAGAACTCCACCCACTGCCGGTGGTGATTGGTGATCGTGTGACGGTTGTAGAGAGCCCAGCCGCTCGGCTGGG
>DASUUP010000161.1:0-2537 GCA_036373995.1 Acidimicrobiia bacterium | reverse complement strand
AACCGCACAAGCGGCCCAAGAGCAGCTACATCCGCTTCGAGGCCGACCTCCCGAACGAGTGCTGGCAAGCAGACGTCACCCACGTCCGCGTCGCCGATGACACCGACCTCGAGATCCTCAACATCATCGACGACCACTCCCGGCTCTGCGTCGCTTCCCAAGCCATGGCCCGCATCCGATCGGTCGACGTCACCCGAGTCCTGCACAACGCCGCCCAAGACTGGGGCTATCCCGAGGCGTTCCTCACCGACAACGGCGCCATCTTCACCGCCACCTCACGCGGCAATGACCTGGGCGCCATCGAACCCGAGCTGCTCTGCCTCGGCATCCGATCCCAGCACTCCCGGCCCTACCACCCCCAGACCTGCGGCAAGGTCGAACGCTTCCACCAACCACTGAAGAAACACCTCGCCAAGCAGCCCCCAGCGGCGACGAAGAAGCAGCTCCAAGGCCAGCTCGACCGGTTCGTGGCCTACTACAACCAGACCCGACCGCACCGCGCCATCGGCCGACGACCACCCATCGACGCATTCACCGCCCGAGAACGCGCCCGCCCTCACGGGCCGATCATCGACTGCGCCGGCTACCGCGTCCGCCACGACCGCATCGACCGCAGCGGCAAGCTCACCCTCCGCCACAACGGCCGCCTCCACCACATCGGCATCGGCCGCGCCTACGCCGGCTGGCGCATCGTCATGCTCGTCGCCGGCCTCGAGATCCGAATCCTCACCCTCGACGGCACTCAGCTCCGCCACCTCACCCTCAACCCCGAAAACGACTACCAGGCCGCCAGCTGAGCCGACGGGCCAGTGTCTACGATATCTCGCGACATCAGTCTCCGATGTCTCGCGACATCACAGTGCGGAGGGAGTGGGCGGAGCGGGTGGGATTCGGGCATTGTCCTGGTCACGGGGTGCAACGCGAGCGACAGCGCGAGCAACCGCACCGCCTCGCCGCCGTGCGCAGGCTCCTAATGGCGGGGGAAGCATGGGCGCACCCAGGCACTCGTTGTGTGAAGGCGTCGGAGTGGGACGATCTGGGCGAGGAGGTAACCGTGACCGTAAGGGCCCGGGACCGGTCGTCCTCGCAGCTGTAGCGTTTCAAGAAGGCCAGGACGTACGCCCCGTTGATCCGCCTCCCATGACCGTTGCGTCCCTGAAAGTCGATGTGACGAACAACCGAGCAATCGGGCGCTGGAGGACGATTGGTAATGGACCAAGCTCAGCTAGCAGTCACCGTCGTCGGTGTGATCGGTGCCGTAGTCGGATTGTGGTATGCGGGCCAACAGCTCCACAACACACGACAGTCGATACGCGGCGAATTCTTGCTGACCCTCGATCAGGCATTCGTGAGACACGCCGCAGTCCATGGCCGGCTTCGCCCAGGAGGGGATTGGGAGGGCTCGGCTCGCAGACCTGACAATATGGATGAGTGGTGGGCAGTCAAGGACCTTGGTCCCAAGGACAGTGAGTGGTTGGCGGTCGAGGAGTACATGGGTCTCTTTGAGAGAATTGAGGTACTTATAGACGGCGGGAGTCTCGATGCCGCTCTCGTGAACCGCCTCTACGGCTACCGCGTATTTAACATCGTTGCCAACTCGGAGATTCGAACGAAGAAGTTGATCGACCTTGCCGAGGGCCGGCAAGACTTTATTAAGCTCAAGGAGCGTCTGGAGGCGGAGGGTCGGTGGTTCGCACCTCTTACCAGGACCAGGCCGCAACCCTTGCCGGAGCCTCGCCGGCAGGTCGAGGCGTGATCGTGTGTGCCTACCGGGATGTTGTCGGGGGCGGCCGGGCGCCAGCTAGTAACAGCTGGACGGGGGATGTCGCGGGCCGACAGCTCTAGTCTTCAAGTAGCTCGCCGAGGTCATCAGGCAACGGCGCAGCGCGCATGCCGGTTTCGTTCTGAAGCCTTTCGATAAGGTTCTCAAGATTGGCTCCCCGACCTTTGCGCCATCGCCGGCGCTCACCATATGGCCCGAATAGCGCGATACAGGCCCCGCCTGCTGGGTCGAAGCTCGATCGGAAGAGGATACCGTCGAAGCCAGCAGCCGCGAACGCAACTGCCCACTCGGGTCCGCTCTCGACGACGTATGCCGGGTTCATGGAGGGACCGACTACACCGAACGGACGGGCTAGGCGGCTCGTTAGGTCTGCAAGTCGGACGACCTCGGGTACGCTAAGCGTCCACAATGTGAACCTCCGCAGCCAGTATTCTGAGAATGCATTTCGAATACCTCCCAAAACCTCAAGTAAGGCCACGAGCGGATCAAGGGCGAGATAGCAGGTCCCGGCAGGTTCCGGTAGATCGAAGTTGATGCGCTCGTCTCGAGAGATGGGTCGTCGTCGACTGTCCGAGGGCATACTGTTGAACCACCAGGGTCCGAAGCCACTGGTGGTTACACGATAAAGGTGTGCTGTCGGTAAGAGCTCTAGAGCCGGAAACGTCAGCAACTCCTCTGCCGGCGGTGGATGGTGCGAGTGCCGCCAATCCTCATCGTCTCGCCGCCTTGACTCCATCAACGCTTGTCGGATCTT
>DASUUP010000160.1:0-3515 GCA_036373995.1 Acidimicrobiia bacterium | reverse complement strand
GTCGATCGGGAAGCCGTAGGTGTCGTGCAGCTTGAAGGCCACCGATCCGCTGAGCCCTTCGCTCTCCTCTAGCTCGGTGTCGAGAAGCTGATGACCCGATTCGAGCGTGCGGCGGAACTTCTCCTCCTCGCGGGTGACCACGTCGAGGATCAGATCCCGCTTGTCGATCAGGTCGGGGTAAGCGTCTCCCATCAGGTCGATCACCGTCTCGGAGAGCTTCGGGATCACCAATCCGTCGCCGCCGTACTGCCATGCATGGCGCACCGCCCTGCGCAGAACACGGCGCAGGACATACCCCCTGCCGTCGTTGGACGGGATCACCCCGTCACCGATCAGGAATGTCACGGTCCTGCCGTGGTCGGCGAGGATCCGCAGTGACACGTCGGCCCGCTCAGAGGCCCCGTACTCGAGACGGGTGTAGCGCTCCGCTGTGCGCAGGACTTCACGGGTCGTGTCGATGTCGAACACGGAAGGAACGTCCTGCATGACCGCGGCGACCCGATCGAGACCCATTCCAGTGTCGATGTTCTTGGCGGGCAAGTCTCCGACCACGTGATATGGCTCGTCCTGGATGTTCTGCATGAACACAAGGTTCCAGATCTCGACGTAACGGTCCTCGCCGCCGCCGATCGGGCCCCCGGGCTCACCGAATTGGTCTCCCTTGTCGTAGAACAGCTCCGAGCTGGGGCCGCACGGCCCGGGAACGCCCATCTGCCAGAAGTTGTCCTTGCCCCCGCGTTGGACCCGGTCGAAGGGCACCCCGACATCGTCGACCCAGATCTGGTGGGCTTCGTCGTCGGTCTCGTGGACCGTGAACCAGAGACGTTCCGTTGGGAGCCCCAACACATCGGTGACGAACTCGTAGCTCCAGGGAATGGCCTTCTCCTTGAAGTAGTCGCCGAAGCTGAAGTTGCCGAGCATCTCGAAGAAGGAGAGATGGCGCTGGGTGGTGCCGATGATGTCGATATCGATCGTCCGCACGCACTTTTGAACCGACACCGCCCGATCCCAGGGGGGCTTCTCCTCTCCGAGGAAGTACGGCTTGAACGGCACCATGCCGGCGTTGGTCATCAGGAGCGTGGGGTCGAGCGGGATGAGGGATGCCGAGGGGCGGAATTCGTGGTCGCGCTCGACGAAGAAGTCAACAAAGGCCTGACGGATCTCATGGCTCTTCAAGGTGTCTCCTCCCCGCTCTCCTCACGTCTGGCCCGGGCCAGCGGTGACAACTCGACCCCCAGCTCGGCCAACTGGCCCTCCTCGACCCAGGTCGGCGCCCCGGTCATCGGATCGACGCCGGTCTGTGTCTTGGGAAACGGGATCACTTCCCTGATCGAGGACTCTCCCTGAAGCACCATCACCAGACGGTCGATGCCAAAGGCGAAACCCCCGTGCGGCGGTGTCCCGTAGTCGAGAGCCTCGAGGAACCAGCCGAACCGGCGTTGCGCGACATCGGCGTCGATTCCGAGAATCTCGAAGACCTGGCGCTGGACATCGGGATCGTGGATCCTGATCGAGCCTGATCCCAGCTCCACCCCGTTGAGAACCGCGTCGTAAGCCTTGGAGATCGCGCTTTCCGGGTGCTGGCGCATCTCGTCGATGTCGACGGGTGACGTGAACGGGTGGTGCGAGAAGGTGATCGATCCGTCGTCGTCTTCTTCGAAGAGAGGAAAGTCGATCACCCAGAGGAAGGCGAGCTCGTCGTGACCTTCCGGACGGCCCAGCCGATTGCGCAGCCCACCCAGTACCTCGACAGCCGTGCGCCAGCGGTCGGCCGCGATCAAGAGGACATCGCCGTTCTCGGCGCTCATGGCCTTCTTGATGGCGTCCTGCTCGGTCTCGGAGAGGAACTTGGCAATGGGAGACCGAAGGGACCCGTCACCCTCGACCACCATCCAGACCAGGCCCTTGGCCCCAAGGGCCTTGGCCACATCGGTGATCTCATCGGCGCGGGCACGTGACCACTCCCGGGCGCCGACGTTGATGCCCCGGACTGTCCCGGCTTCCTCGATCGCAGTCTTGAACACCCCGAACTCGGTCTCCATGAGGTGATCGGTGAGATCGACGATCTCCATGTCGAAGCGGAGATCTGGCTTGTCGACTCCATACCGGTTCATAACGTCATGCCAGGTGAGGCGGGGAAAGGGAAGGGGGACGTCCTCGCCCCTTATCTCCTTCACAGCCGCGGCCAGGGCTTTTTCTACCGTCTCCAGCACTTCGTCGCGATCCCAAAATGCCCCCTCCATGTCGAGTTGGGTGAACTCGACCTGACGGTCGGCGCGGAAGTCCTCGTCCCGGTAGCAGCGGGCGATCTGGTAGTAGCGCTCCACCCCGGAGATCATCAGGAGCTGCTTGAAGAGCTGAGGCGACTGTGGCAGGGCGTAGAACTCGCCCTGGCGTAGCCGGGAGGGAACGAGCATGTCCCTGGCGCCTTCGGGTGTCGAGTTGATCAGAGTGGGAGTCTCCACCTCGAGGAATCCCAGCTCATCGAAGGTGCGGCGAATCGCCGACGTCGCCCGGGATCGGGCGCGCAGGTTGGCTGCCATACGGGGCCGTCTCAGATCGAGATAGCGGTGCTGGAGACGAACCCTCTCATCGACCTCGACCCGGTCGTCGATCATGAATGGCAGGGTCTTGGCGGGTGCCAGCACCTCGACGTGGTCGGCGCCGATCTCCACGAGGCCGGTCGCCAGCTCGGGATTCTCGGTGCCCTCCGGGCGCCGGCGAACAGTCCCGATGACCTTGACGCAGTACTCCATCTTCAGCTCGTCGACAACCGGGTGCTCCTCGGGATCCGCCACCACCTGAACGACCCCGCTGGCATCGCGCACGTCGAAGAAGGCGATACCACCATGATCGCGGCGTTTCTGCACCCATCCTGCGACCGTCACCGTGGTGTCGATGTCGGACACCGCAACCGTGCCGGCACCGTGGGTTCTCATCCCTTGAACCAATTCGAAACCTCCTGGAGCGGCAGCTCGGCCCGCTCGCCCTCTGTCTGCACATCCACCAGGTGCCCGTCGCCTCTCCAGACCAGGACTACTGGCACCTCGAGACGCCGTGCTGTGCGAAACTGCGCCTTCACGGACCGGCCTTCGGTGTCGAGGTCGACCCGGACGCCTTCGCGTCTCAGCTGTGAGGCAACTCGCACGGCGTCCTCAGGCCCGGTCTCCGACACGAGGTAGGCGTCCAGATAGGGCCGCTCCGGCTCTCCCAGCGCCAGCATCATGCGGTCCAGCCCCAAAGCAAAGCCGACACCGGGTGTCGGGTCACCCCCGATCGCCTCGGCCAGACCGTCATAACGACCACCTCCTCCGACAGCGTTTTGGGCGGCATCGAGACCGGTGGCGATGTACTCGAACGCGGTGCGGGTGTAGTAGTCGAGGCCCCGCACCAGATTGGAGTCTTCCGTGTGGGGGATTCCGAGACCGGCCAGCCCTTCCTTGACGGCCTTGTAATGGACGGCGCATTCGTCGCAGAGGTGATCAATCATCCTGGGCGCGTCCGCCAGGAGCTCC
>DASUUP010000159.1:0-2081 GCA_036373995.1 Acidimicrobiia bacterium | reverse complement strand
ATATGCGCCGCCCTGGACATCGTCCTGGAGATCGAGATCGGGATCGTCGGCGGCGTCGAGGACGCCACCGACCACTCCGACCTCGACCGCTCCAAGCTCTACACCTCACCCGAGGACATGGTCAGGGTCTCCGAGGTCCTGGGGACCTTCGATCGCGGCCGCTATCTGTTGGCAGCGGTTTTCGGCAACGTACATGGCGTCTACAAGCCGGGCTCCGTGCAACTCGACCCGACGATCCTTCGCGACGGCCAGGATGCGGTGGCCGACAAGTTTGGTGACGAGGCGCGCCACTACCTGGTCTTCCACGGGGGCAGTGGATCGACGCTCGAGGAGATCCACGAGACACTCGGATACGGCGTCATCAAGATGAACGTCGACACCGACTGTCAGTACGCCTACACCCGACCCATCGTCGACCACATGTTCACCAACTACGACGGTGTGCTGAAAGTCGACGGAGAAGTGGGCAACAAGAAGGTGTACGACCCCCGCTCGTACATGAGGTCTGCAGAGACCGGCATGGCAGCCCGGGTCGTCGAGGCATGTGAGATGTTGAAGTCGGACGGAAATAGCATCCGCTGAGCATGGACTCACGACATCGGACTTGGGCGACCTCCGAGAGGTTCGTCCCGAAGACATTCATCCGGCCCTTCGTCCGGTTCAGCCAGATCGAGGCTTCCTCGGGCATCGTCCTCCTCATAGCCGCGATCGCCGCTCTCATCTGGGCCAACAGCACCTGGTCGGACACCTATTTCTCACTGCTCGAAGAGCACCTCAGCATCGAGCTCTTCGGATTCCACCTCGACGAGTCGGTGCTGCATCTCATCAACGACGGCCTGATGGCCATCTTCTTCTTCGTCGTCGGTCTCGAGATCAAGCGGGAGCTCGTTCTCGGCGATCTGCGTGAGCCGAAGGCGGCGGCTCTCCCGGTCATGGCAGCGGTGGGTGGGATGGTCTTGCCCGCCCTCATCTACTTCTCCTTCAACGCGGGCACCGCCGCCAGTCACGGCTGGGGGATCCCGATGGCGACGGACATCGCCTTTGCGATTGGCATCGTCGCCCTACTCGGGTCGAGGGTGCCGCCGGGCGCCAAGCTGTTCCTGCTGGCCGTTGCCATCGCCGACGACATCGGCGCCATCGCGGTGATCGCCATCTTCTACACATCGGAGTTGAACGGCGGGTTCCTGGCCGCCGCGGTCGCCGGATTGGTCGTGGTGTGGATCGCGGGCAAGGTGAACGTCCGGGCCATGTGGTTCTACGTACCGGCGGCGTTCGTGATCTGGTACTTCACGCTGGAATCCGGCGTTCACGCCACCCTCGCCGGTGTGGCTCTCGGTTTCCTCACCCCTGCAAATCCCTATTACAGACCGAGCGAGTTCGACGAGCGTGCCCGGGCGATCCTCGACCAGTACCCCGCCAACGACATCACCGACACCCATGCCCAGGAGCACGCCGACCACGAGACCCTCCTTCTCTCCGAGATCGCCAACGAATCTGTATCGCCGCTGAGCCGCATGGAGCGCAAACTGGTCGCCTGGTCGTCGTTCGGGATCGTCCCGCTGTTCGCATTGGCCAACGCAGGAGTCGATTTCCGGAACATCAGCATCACCGAGGCCCTCACCTCGAATATCGCTCTAGGGGTGTCGCTTGGACTGATCGTCGGCAAGATCATCGGCATCTCCGTCGCCTCCTACGGCGCCGTCAGGTTCGGCCTGGGCAAGCTCCCGCCCGGCACTTCGTGGAGCCACGTGATCGGGCTCGCTGCAGTAGCAGGAATCGGGTTCACCGTCTCTCTCTTCGTGGCGGGTCTCGCGTTCGACGACCCGCTGATGACCGACTACGCCAAGGTGGGGATCTTCAGCGGCTCGTTGGTGGCCGGTGTCATCGGCTCGGTGATCCTGAGTAGAGCACGCCCCCGCAGCCAGCTATGAGCACTCCTCCTCCGGCCACGATCACTTGTGTCGAGTGCGGGGGGACCGCCCATCTGATCAGCTACCTCCCCGAAGACGAGCCGCTGCCGGACGGATACCCCATCGCCTACGCCTGCACCGACTGCAACCACCGCCACGACCTGATCTGGG
>DASUUP010000158.1:0-5883 GCA_036373995.1 Acidimicrobiia bacterium | reverse complement strand
TCCCACCGAATCGTCCGTCCGGATCTGAACAGCGCCCAGAGGACAAAGTCCCCAACACACCACCGGGAATCAAAGAGGCGAGAGGTAGCGTCAGCCTTCACCCAGAACCTTCTTCTTCTCCCCAGAATCTGCTCCCAGAATCTGGATGTTCGATACATGTTCGATGAATTGACCGAGGTGCTGGCCGAAGACCCGATTACAGGCTCCTGACCAGCACCTTCATGGTCGGGACGGCGGGATTTGAACCCACGACCTCAGCGTCCCGAACGCTGCGCGCTACCAAACTGCGCCACGTCCCGATCGTCGGGATTGTACCGGTGGACCCCAACCACGCCAGATCGAGAGGGTTATTGGCAGGGTGTCGAAGCCTCCCAAACGAGTATCGGCACGAAACTCAGACCTACTGGTCATCGAGCGATGACCGTCTTGACCGGCATGCGATCGTGGGACTAATCACTTGGTGCACTGTTGCGCGCCAGCCCTTCCCCCCATCGGGATTCGGGGATATCCTGTACGTACAGGGATAGGGATAGGAGATATGACTGTCTACGACGCCAGTTTGAGGATTGAGGGCGAGGACAGCCCTCCCCTCGCCGTGGTCGTCGACCTCTCCGACGACCATCTGAAGATGAGCGTCGGCGAGCAGGAGGTCGCCGACTGGACACGCGAGGAGATGCGAGTCTCGGCGATGCCCGACGGGTTCCACATCCGGGCAGAAGGCGAAGCGATCATCCTCGACGTGACCGACGATGCCCATTTCGCTGTCGAATTGGGTCTGCGCAACGCCCACCCCCAGCTTCGTCAGAGGATGGCGGCTCTCCTGCGCTCCGACGAGCCGACTATCTGATCAAGCCAGTAGCTCGGCGATCTGCACTGCGTTCAACGCCGCGCCTTTACGAAGGTTGTCACCGACGGCCCACAGGTTGATCCCACCTGGAGTCGAGACCGTCTGCCGGACGCGACCCACCAGGACTTCGTCGATTCCGGCGCTGTCCAGCGGGGTCGGCGTCCGGTCCTTCCACAACTCCACTCCCGGCGCCGAGCTGAGGACCGACATCGCCTCGTCCGCAAGGACGGGACGGTCGAAGTGGAGCGTCGCGGCAACTCCGTGCCCCACGAGCACCGGAACCCGGACACACGTCGGCTCCACGGCCAGCTCGGGAATCGCCAGGATCTTCCGTGACTCGTTGACCAGCTTCATCTCCTCGTCGGTATAACCCCCGTCCACTTCATTCCCAGCGTATGGCAAGACGTTGAATGCGATCGGGCGCTCATATACCTGTGGTTCGGGATCGGCCCACCCCCCCGTCATGAGACTGTCAAGATCCGATCCGAGACGACCATGCTGATCGAGCAACTCCGACACACCCTGGTGGCCCGAGCCGGAAACGGCCTGATATGACGTAGCGACCATCGACCGAAGGCCGGCGGCCTCATGGAGAGGTCCGGCGGCCATCATCAGGGTCATCGTCGTGCAGTTGGGGTTGGCAATCATCCCGTCGTGATCGCGTGCCGCCCTGTCGTTGACCCCAACCACAACCAGGGGCACATTTGGGTCCATCCGAAACGCCGACGAGTTGTCGATGACCACCGCCCCCGCTTGGGCGAAGCGAGGCCCGTGCTCCTTGGAACGGGATCCTCCTGCCGAGAACAGGGCGATATCGATTCCGGAGGGATCCATCGAGGACAGCTCCTCCACGGTGACCGGGCCGAGATGAGTGTCGACGATCTGACCGGCCGACCGAGCCGATGCGGCGAGCCGTATCTCGTGGGCGGGGAACTCGCGTTGGGCGAGGATCGACAGCATGGTCCGGCCCACGGCACCAGTCGCTCCGACCACGGCAACGGTGGTCATTTTGTTGCCTCCATCTGAAACAGCCGAGCGTGTAACAACCGCACGGCGTCGTCGATTTGTTCCGGAGCGACATGCAAGGACACGGATTGCTCGTCGGCACTGATCACCGCCGTGACGATCCCCGCATCGTGCATCGCCACCATCTCATTGGTGGCCGCCGCATGTGCCTCCGACCCGACGACCGTGACGACGCCGTGGTCGTCGTCGACACGGTGGGCGATTCCCACGAAGGGACGGGCGGGAACCTCAAGTCTCACCCGGGTGCCCTCCTCGTCTGTGAACGAAGATCTGACGTGAACCGGCACCTCGTTGTCTCTCGCGGTCTCAACGGAGTGAGGCATCAGGACACCGGCTCCTGCGTTCGCCAGAGCGAGCATCTGCTCATAACCGATGTCGGCGAGAAGCCTCGCCTCAGCTACCACTCCGGGATCGGCGCTGAACACCCCGGCGACGTCGGTCAGGATCTCACACGAGGCGGCTCCCAGCGTCGCCGCCAGGGCAACCGCGGTCGTGTCCGAGCCTCCCCTCCCCAGAGTCGTCACCTCTTTGGAATTCGGATCCACGCCCTGAAACCCGGCGACTATCACGACCTTCCCTTCGTCGATCGACGCTCGCACCCTCTCACCCGTGATCTGGGTGATCCGGGCACCGCCATGAGCAGAGTCGGTCAGGATGCCGGCTTGAGAGCCCGTGTAGCTCACGGCAGGGACCCCGCGATCGTTCAGAGCCATCGCCAGGAGCGCCATCGAGATTCGCTCCCCGGCAGTCAGGAGCATGTCCATCTCTCTTGGATGCGGTTTGGTGCTGACCTCGGCAGCCAGGTCGAGCAGCGAG
This sequence comes from Acidimicrobiia bacterium, assembly GCA_036373995.1. Classification (GTDB taxonomy): domain Bacteria; phylum Actinomycetota; class Acidimicrobiia; order Spongiisociales; family ZC4RG35; genus JANQRA01. Next base: position 3,194 of record DASUUP010000158.1, on the reverse strand, counting down.
TTGGTGGTCTTGCCCATCGCCGAGACGACCACCACAAGGTCGTTGCCCTCTTCACGGGTGCGGACCACCCGATCGGCGACGGCTTTGATCCGGGCGGAATCGGCGACCGACGTGCCCCCGTACTTCTGCACCACTACTGGCATGGGCACAGTTTGGAACGTTGCGGTCTCGATTACGAACACTGATAGGGAGTTGGGCGTCTTCGTTGCCTAGAGTCGCCTGCACCCATGTCGGACCGACGTCAACGTCAGAAGGAGCAGCGCGCGGCCAAACGCGAAGCCGAACGCAAGCAAGAGTCGCGACGCGCCCTCTTCCGCTCGATCGGCACCGCCCTCGTCTTCGGTCTCATAGTGGTCGCCATCTTCGCTTTCGGAGGCCTGTTCGGCGGTGAGCGCTCCGACGTTCCGGCCTCCTATGGGGACTACAGGGAACAGGAGACAGCCTGCGGCGGCACCCAGCCGCCTCCCGAGGAGATCATGAGCTTCGAGGCCCCGGAGAACCAGACCGATATCACCGCCGACAGCACGGTTACAGCGACTATCGAGACATCATGTGGGGAGATCGTCATGGAGCTCAACAACGATGAGGCTCCGGAAACCGTCAATTCCTTTGTCTTCTTGGCCCGTGAAGGCTTCTACGACGGCCAGGTGATCCACCGCATCTCGGAGGACTTCGTTTTCCAAGCCGGCGACCCGGAAGCAGATGGGACTGGTGGGGCTGGCTACGTCATAGCCGACGAGTACCCCGAGGACGAGGAATTCGTCTACGAGCCAGGAGTCGTGGCCATGGCCAACCGCGGGCCGCGCAGCACCGGATCGCAGTTCATGGTCGTCACCGGGGACGATGGCCGGTTCCTGACCAACAGCTTCAACGTGTTGGGACGGGTCACCTCCGGCCAACAGGCCATCGACCGGATCATGTCGGTACCTACGGCAGCGGCGCCGGGCTCAAATGAGCAGAGCCGACCACTCGATACGGTGTACATCGAGTCGATCACGATCGACGTAGCCGATTCTTGACGGTCGGACCAGGCATCATCGGCACCTGATGAGCCGATGATCACTGATCTCCACACCCATTCGACAGCTTCCGACGGGTCCGATGCCCCGGCGCGTGTGATCGAGTTGGCGGTGGAAGCGGGCCTCGGCGCCGTCGCCCTGACCGATCACGACACCCAGGAGGGCGTCGGCGAGGCGCAGTCCGCGGCGACACGAGCGGGAGTCGAGCTGATTCCCGGGGTCGAACTGTCTCTCCAGTCCGATGGTGGCGGCATGCACCTGATCGTGCTCTGGCTCCGGCCCGGACCAGGGCCACTTCAGGACCGGCTCCAGGGTCTCCAGGATGGCCGCGGGACTCGAAACGAGAGGATCGTCGAGCTCCTGGCGGAGTCCGGGGTGCCGATCACGATCGACGAAGTCCTCGAAGAGGCAGGCGGGGGAACCGTAGGACGACCTCACATCGCTGCGGTCATGATGAGACATGGCTACGTCGCCGATATCCGAACCGCCTTCGACGAGTGGCTCGGTGCAGGGAAACCCGCCTATGTCGGACGGGACCGTCTCGATCCCGAAGAGGCGATCTCCCTGGCGCGAGAATCTGGCGCTGTGCCCGTCCTGGCCCATCCGCACACTCTCGGGATAACGACCGCATCGGCCATGTCCGACTTGCTGACGCGCCTCAAGCGCGCCGGTCTCGTCGGGCTCGAGGGTCTCTACTCCAGCTACCGCGCACACGAGCGAGCCGGCTACGCGGACCTGGCGCGTCGGTTCGAACTACTCCCCTCCGGAGGCAGCGACTACCACGGCACCTACAAGCCCGGCTTGTCGATCGGCTCGGGATATGGCGATCTCGTCGTCCCGGGAGACCTGTTGGAGAGCCTCCGGGCTCGAGTGGGCTCATGAGTCGGCCGATCCGCATGGGGACTGCAGCCGTCGTCGTGGCGGGGAGCGTCCTCCTCTCCCGCCTCCTGGGACTGGCACGCGATGCCTTGCTGGCGGGTCTCATCGGCGTCGACGCCGAGGCCGACCTCTACTTCGATGCCTTCCTGATCCCCGACATGCTCAACTATCTGTTGGCCGGGGCGTATCTGACCATCACTCTCGTGCCAATCCTGAGCAGGCACCTCGAGACGGGCGACACCGAGACCGCGAACCGGGCCTTCACCTCGGTGTTCCGATTCGTGGGTGTGGCCATCGTGGGACTGACGGTGCTCATGTGGGTGTTCGCCGGCACGCTGGTCGACCTGGTCTTCTCAGAGGTCGGCGATCAGGAGCGTCTGACATCGCTGACCCGGCTCGTGTTACCCGCTCAGATCTTCCTGGTGCTCGGGGCACTGCTCATGGCGGTTCAATACACGCACAAGAGATTCGTGATCCCGGCGACTGCGCCGCTGATCTACAACCTGGGCATCATCGCCGGAGGTCTCATCGGTTGGGGCGCGGGAGAGCCGTCGCCGGAGGCTTTCCTCCTCGGAGCCGTCGCCGGCGCCGCCATCGGCAACTTCGGTTTGCAGTGGTTGGGCGCCCGTCGGACCGGCACGTGGTTCGCCTCGACGGTGCGCGGTGAGTCGGCTGTGGGCGAGTACCTGGTGCTGGCCATCCCCTTAATGGTCGGCCAGTCCGTCGCCGTTCTCGACGAGCAGTTCGTCCGCTTCTTCGGACAGGTCGAAGAGGGTACGACCGCAGCGCTCTCGTTCGCCCGCCGGCTCAACATGGTCCCGGTCGGCGTGATCGCACAAGCAGCCGGCGTCGCCGCCTTCCCGTTCCTGGCGAGCCTGGCGGCACGCGGCGCCCACGATGAGCTGGTGGAGACCACAGGCAGGGCAGCCCGCAAGACGCTGTTCGTGGCGGCGCTGGCCACGGCGGGCCTCATCGTCCTGGCGCGCCCGGGCGTGCGTCTCATCTACCAATACGGCGAGTTCTCGTCCGCCGACTCCGATCTGGTTGCCACCTTGCTGACCATCTACGCCTTCTCGATCCCGGCCTGGGGCATGCATCAGCTGCTCGTGCGCCATTTCTACGCAAAACGGAAAATGTGGACACCGGTCCTCATCGGCACGGCTTTCTCGCTGATAGCCATCCCCGTGTGGCTCGTGCTGTACGACGTGATGGGCGTGGAGGGCTTCGCCCTCGCCTCGACTTTGGTGATGGTCGGCTACGCGCTCGGCATGCTCGTCGCCTGGGGTTACGACTCCG
>DASUUP010000157.1:0-2082 GCA_036373995.1 Acidimicrobiia bacterium | reverse complement strand
GGGTGGTTTCCACGAGCCGCGGTTCACCATCGCCTGGCCGAATTCCGAGTTCGGTCCCATGGGTCTCGAGGGTGCGGTCAAACTCGGCTTCCGCAAGGAGCTGGAGGCGATCGACGACCCCGATGAGCGTCAGGCGGAGCTCGAGCGCAGGGTCGAGGAGATGGCCGAGGCGGGCAGCGGCATCAACGTGGCCATGGCCTTCGAGATCGACGACGTCATCGACCCCGCCGACTCGCGCCGTTGGATCACGACTCTCCTGTTCTGAAACCGTTCTGTGCGGGTTCGCGGCAGCTCTTTTGCCACAGATCCGCACAGAACGGTTCGTCAGTCCTCGCCGACGTGACGTGGAGGCAGCCCCATTCGCTCGTTGAGGGCTTCCTCGCGGTCGGAGACGATGCGGTTGGCGATGTTCTCGGCGGCGTGCATCAGCCACATGGCGGTGTGAGAGCCGTCTGAGTAGTCGGCCTCGCCGAACGCATCGACCCGGTCTTGTTCCAAGAGCCGAGCCGCCTGGTGGAACTCGCCCTGTGACCCGGGGCGGTAGACGGCGTAGGTGCGTCCACCGTTGGCCTCGACGATGGAGAAGACAGGAACGTCGGACGGGCCGTCGGCAACGTAGATCATGTTCTGGAAGGGAACGCGCCGGTCCTCGCGGGCGATCTTGGCGTTGACGTCGATGTTCGGGTTCTTGTTGGTGCCCTTGTTGATCTCGAAGATCGCCCGTGTCTTCGATGTGTTGTCGATCGTGTAGATCAGCTGTTGGATCTCGCCTTCGGGCGAGAAGAGCCGGCCCTGTTCCTCGCCATATCCGGGCGGGGCGACCAGCTCGGTGAACTCACAGGCCCAGACACCTTCCAGCTGGGGGGCGATGGCCGAGCCGAGGATCATCTGTCGGAGGCCCGTGGACACGACGTAGTGCTCCAGCCTGATCTGGTGCTCGGCGAACCGTGGCTGAGATTCCACGGTCTTGCGGGACAGCTCGAGAAAGTCGGGCATGCCCGTGTAGAACTCGATCTCGGTGCCGAGCTCCCGCAAGAGGTCGTTTCCGAGACCGGGCATTCGACCCTCCCGGACGTACGTGAGGATGTGGTTCAGGTAGAGGTGCTCACGCTGGATCAGCGTCGACCCGTGTGACCTGTAGAACCGTTCCAGCCCGTCGACCTCGGCCCAAAAGGCCGCTTCGTCCATCTCGAAATGGCGGAAGAGCGGACCCTGCATGTTTCCGGGGATCAGGGTCTTGTCGAAGTCCCAGATCATGGCGATCACGTTTTGGGGGAAGAGCTGGCGGTTCATGCCATGAAGGAGGCTATTCGGTGATTCACGGCCTTCAACTGTGGTCTATCCGGAGAGAAAGCTGAGTCTCACTCTCCGTGACGAATTGTCGACGTTGGTGTCGACCAGCACGATGGATTGCCACGTGCCGAGGGCGGGCCGCCCATCGACAACCGGGACGGTGACTGATGGGCTGATCAAGGCAGGCAGGACGTGGTCACGTCCGTGACCGGGGGTCCCATGCTCGTGACGCCAGCGGCCCCGTTCGGGGGGAAGCAGGTCGTCGACCGCGGCCAGAACGTCGGTTTCGGTGCCGGCGCCCGTTTCGAAGATGGCGATGCCGGCGGTGGCGTGAGGAACGAAGATCGAGAGCAGACCGTCTCCCTTGTTTCTGCAGAACTCGCTCACCTGGGCGGTCAGGTCGACAACCGTGCTCTCGTTGCCTGTCCCAATCCGGATCTCGGTCGATTCCATGAAACCAGTCTCACACACCGCGGGTCTATTGACCGTGCCTATCGATCTGACCCCTGAGGAAGTCAACGAATTCGTCGCCGAGGTGTTTCCCGCCTCGTACGCAGACGGCATGCGATGTTCCTCCATCGACGAGGGAGTCGCCGAGGTCAGGTGGCCCTTCGATGAGGCCAAGCTGCGGCCGGGTGCGTACATCCCGGGTCCGGTGATGTTCGCCCTCGCCGATAGTGCGCTCTGGTACGCCACCTTCTCGGTGATCGGCCTCGAGCCGATGGCAGTGACGAGCGAGATGTCCATCAGGTTCTTGCGTCCGGGGCAGGGGGGCGACCTGCTAGGGCG
>DASUUP010000156.1:0-4920 GCA_036373995.1 Acidimicrobiia bacterium | reverse complement strand
AACCCGACGCTTTGGCCCGGATCTCGCCGATGTCGGCTCCCGGCTGACGGCCAGCCAGATCGAGGCCACCATCGGCGGTCTCGGCTCGCATCCTTCGCAAAGCCTGGCCACAGAGGACCTCGACGACCTGGTGGCCTATCTCGTCGAATCGAGCTCTACGGGACCTGAGGTGGGGTCATGAGCCTCAGTAGCGCCGCCGAGGCAATGGGCCTCCCCGAAGGACTCGTTCAGCGGTCCGCGGAAGCGCGCGCCGCCGAGACCGGTCAGAGCGTCGACGACATCCTGGCGGCATGGGCCGGTGGTGAGGCGCCTCCGGCTGCCGCCCCTGTCGAGCCGTCCGAGCCGGAGCCCACGGAGGCCCCGGAAGCAGCAGAGCCTGAACAGAGAGAAACACCGCCGGAGCCCGCGGTACCGGTCATCGAAGAGCCCGAGCCCGCGGCTGCTACTGCACGCGGGACGACACCCACCCGCGCCCCCGTCCCGGCCGAGGTCACTGCTGCCGAGGCGGCCCATCTCCCCGAGGTGGTCACCGTCCCCACGGCCGGCATCAAGGAGCGGACCAACTTCGTGATCCCGAAGTGGCTGATCGGCTTGTTCCTCGTGGTCCCGTTCTTCGCATTGTTCGCGTTGGGCGGCTCCGCTACCGGGGCATGTGGCGAGGCGACCGAATTGACCGTCGACGTCATCACCGGCGAGATCGTGAATTGCGACGGATCCGACTTCACGGGTGGAGGAGCGGGAGGGGGTGGAGGCGATCCGGTAGCCCTCGGCGGAGACATCTACAACGGGGCGGCCGTGGCCGGCGTCAACTGCGCCGGTTGTCACGGTGGCAGCGGTCAAGGCTCCGGTGCATTCCCGGCCCTGACCGGTGTCCTCACCACCTTCGGGTCATGCACGGATCACATCGAGTGGGTGACCGGTGGATCGGACAGTGTCGGGCAGGGGAATCCTTACGGCGACACCAACAAGATCTCCCAAGGCGGTATGCCCGCATTCGGGGGCACCCTCACCGACGAGCAGATCGCGGCGGTCTCTGCGTTCGAGAGAGTCCGATTCGGTGGCGGCGACCCCGATGAGACCCTGGTCGACTGTGGCCTGGCCGAGTCGGGCGAAGGGGAGGGCGACGCCGGCGACGGGGAGGGCGGCGAGGACGGCGGCACCAGCACCACCGTTCCCACGGAGGGTGAAAGCGACGCCGAGGCTTCGTCGGCCCATTCGGGCTAGAAGTTCAGGACCTTTTGGATCTGATCCTTCAGGGCGCGTTTGTCGTCGATGATTCCCTCGGCGATGACACGGTCGTGAGACGCGAGAACGACGGGGACTCGCAGGCCCCATCGTCTCGTCAACTCTTCGTCGGTGTCGATGTCGACCTCGTTGACCTGGAGCCCGATGTCGTCTGTGATCTCGGCAAGGACCTCACGGGCGTCATCGCAGAGATGGCAGTTCTTGCGGGTCAGGAATTTCACAGACAAAACTCTCAAGGTTTCACTCTCCGTGGTCGATAAGCGGTGTGCATGCAGGAAGGACTGGTTTCTCCCCTCGCACCTAGGGCACGTTCCCAAGGTGTGAACGGATAGCCTCCCAGCCCGCCCCACGGTGGAGAACCGTCCTTCATGTAGCCGAGGCCCCCGCCACCATTCGGGGGCCTCGGCATTTGCAGTCCTCGGGGGGCGTTTCGAACCATTCTGTGCGAGTTTGTGACGGCTCTGCCTGTGTAAACCCGCACAGAATGGTTAAAGGACCGCGGGCTGTCATACGATCGGCGGGTGCGACCGGCCACGGCAATCGTCATACTCATACTGCTCGCCATCATCGCCATCGCCGGCGTCATTCAGCTCTGGCTGATCTATTCCCCGCCAGGGTGACCGCCACTCCCTCGGAGACGTTCAAGTCGTCGTCGGCCCGTCCGTCACGGACTGCCAGGGCCATGAGCCCCACCGAGTCGACATGCAAGAGAGCCTCTCCCTCCTCCACGTCGCCGTAGGACGTCACCCAGCGCAGAGAGTGGAGGGTCGATCCGACCTTCACGGTGATCGTGTCGCCAGGGTTGAGACCGACTTCGTTGAGGTCTTCGGGGGCGATGTTGGTCTGGACGTTGCCGAAATGGTCCACCCACCAGGCCTCCCCCGACACTGCAGAGTCCTGAGCCTCGACCAAAGGGAGCAAGAGCGGGACGAGCTCCTCTTCGCTGAGCACGGGACCGAGATCGTCGAGACTTGCATCACCGGCCGCAAGCAACCCAGCTGCAGGGGCGAACACATCGCGGCCGTGAAAGGTCTCCCCCGGTGAAGGAATCATGGTCTCGGGGTTCTCGATCGAGACCACCTTGCTGGCGCCGCCGATCATGGCAACGGCCGGAGAGAGGAGACCGTTGTCTGGCCCCACGAACATGCCCCAGGGCGTCTCGGCGGCAATGGCTCGGCGCCGGGTGCCCACACCAGGATCGACGACGGCAAGACAGACGCCTTCGGGCAAATACTGGATAGCCCGACTCAGGGCCAGGGCAGCCGCCTTGACGTTGCCGCGAGGGAAGCGATGGCCGACGTCGATCACACGGGAGTCCGGTGCGAGTTTGGCGATCACACCGTGGACCACCCCGACGAACTCGTCCTGATCACCGAAGTCGGAGAGAAAGCTGACAGGCAGTGACATCTCAATCGACGGTAGTTGGCGGTGCGGAGACAATCCGAACTCCCCACCTCACCTATATTGCGCGGATGGCCGACCCACAACACGAAGCCCTGGCCAGGACGGCAGCCGAGCCTGGCGTCACGATGCTCATCGGGGGTCTCGACACCGGGAAGACAACTGTCGCCATCGATGCCATTCGCGTCGCTTTGACCGAGGGCCGGACGCCGGTCTTGGTCGACGCCGACGTGGGGATCTCAACCGTAGGCCCGCCTGCGTGCGTCGGCATGAAGGTCTTCGAGAGCGACGCCGACATCACCGGCATGGAACGACCGGATGGCCTGCATTTCGTCGGTGCGATCACGGCGGCCCGGCTCGTGCTGCAACAAGTAGTGGCCACGGCGGTGATGGTCGAACGGGCCCGGCAGCAAGGCGACGTGATCATCATCGACACCACAGCCGTGGCGTCGGGCGTCTCCGGCGAGACTCTGAAGTACCACAAGGCGGAGCTGTGCCGCCCGGACCGAGTGATCGCTCTTCAACGTGGTGAGGAGATGGAACCTGTGGTTGGAATGCTGCGACGCTTCCTCGACCTCGAGGTGATCACCGCGCCCACCGACCCCGGTCTGAATCCGCTGGGGCCCGACGAACGGGCCAACAAACGGAGTGAGGCGTTCGCCAAAGCGCTGGAGCCACCGTTGACGAGGTGGAAGGTGCGCCCGACCGTCTTCGCCCCGACACTTCCCGTGGGACTCAACCTCGGGCGTCTCGACAACGTCCTGGTCGGGGTCCAGGACTCCACCGGAGGGTGTCTCGGTCTGGGGATCCTCCAGGTCGAGGATGAGACGCTTCGCGTGATGACCAACGTAGGCGAAGGAATGACCGGTCTCCGGCTCGGGTCGATCCGCATCGACCCCGAAACCTACGAGGGAACGGTCATCAGCCTCCGCGAGTTGATGTTCGGCGTCTAGCGCCAATAGGTCGATCGACACCTAAAGCAGGCAGGGGCCGGGGCCGATACCCCATGCCATGGTGGGAAAGACAAGGTGGCTTTCAATACTTCTGACGGTGGCCTTGGCGATCGTCGGCATATCCGCGTCCGCCGCCGCCGACTCCGGCACCGAGCAGGGATTCCTTTCCAAGATCAACGCCGAGCGCTCGTCGCGGGGCCTGGGCACGCTGAGCGTGGACGGGGGGCTGAGCTCGCATGCGCGGGCACACACCGCCGAGATGATCGCTGCCGACGATCTATACCACTCCTCGAGCGGCGAGCTCCAGGCTGCCGCCGGGAGCGGATGGTCTGCCATCGCCGAGAACGTGGGTAGAGGCGGGACCGTGGACAGCCTGCACACCGCTTTCATGAACTCATCCGGTCACCGAGCCAACATCCTCGGTGACTACAACTTCGTCGGTATCGGCACCGGAACGGCCAGCGATGGTCGCCTCTACGTCACGGTGGTCTTCATGAAGAAGGGCAGCACCTCGCCGCCCGCTCCCACGACTACTGCCGGCTCGACCAACACGACGGCCGGCTCGACTAATACGACCACAGCCGAGCAGAAGACGACCACGACCGCCGCCCCGACGACCACGACGACCACACTGCCTCCCACGACCACGACCACGCTGATCGTTGGGCCCGACAAGCCGGTCACACCCGGTGAGTCGTGCTTCTTCGCCACCCGTGACGGGTGGATGTGCCACGATTGACGGCTGCCGACTCTCGCTGAGTGTCTCGACTGGGTGAACCGAGGGCGCTGGACTTCGGTCAGCGAAGTCTGGAATCCCGGGTTGGATGGTTGACGGCAAAACGCCCCAGTGACCTTCCGGAGCCTCCTCCGCACTTCCCCGAACGGACGCTTCTCCGGCTTGCCTCTGGGGCGTCTGCCTGGTGCGAATGTACGCACCGCCGGCGTTGATATCAACGACCCCGCACCTGCGGACTCTGAACGTAGACAAACGTCACCTAGCTCCAAACAACACCCGATTGGGGGTTTCCAACAGAAATCGGGGTTTTCCACAGGGTTTGTCCACAAGGGCGTGTTCACAAGTTTCTAAGTCGAATTTTCGCGATTCGGGAAGCCGGCCCGGATCATGGGTCGGAAGGCCAGCTCGATGGTCTCGAACACCTCACCGAGCACTCGATCGAGCTCCTCGAGTGTCACCCGGTCCGCGGCCAAACGCCCCCGCACGACGATCGCTCCCTCGGCGTCGACGGCAAAGAAGCATCGCCATGCCCTGACATTTCGCAAGAGGGCCTGACGATGGACTTCGCCAGGCTCGATCGGAGCA
>DASUUP010000155.1:0-4217 GCA_036373995.1 Acidimicrobiia bacterium | reverse complement strand
CCCGTTGTCGATGTCGAGGCACGGGACGACTCTGTTGGCCAACATCAGTGTTCGCTCCCCAGCCATCGAGCGAGGACCGAGCTCCCGTAGGAACCGGAGAGCTCGGGATGGAATTGGCACGCCAGGACGTCCCCTCGCTCCATGGCGGCGACGAAAGTCCCGCCATGGTCTGCCACCGCTGCACTCCAGCCGTCGGGTGCTTCGGTGATACGGAAAGAGTTGGCGAAGTAGGCCCAACCGTCGTCGACGAACCGGCATTCGCCGCTGGTCACGGATACCCGATTCCAACCGAGCTGGGGCACACGGACGGTCTCGGGGAACCGTCGCACGTCTTGACCCACCAACCCCAGCCCATCGACGTCTGCGCTCTCCTCGCTGGCTCGGGCCAGCAGTTGCATGCCGACACAGACCGCCAGAGTCGAGCGGCCCTCGAGAACGCGGTCCACCAGGATCCGACGCATCCCCTGCCGCTCGACTTCGGCCATTGCCGCCCCAAAAGAGCCGACACCGGGCAGCACCACCCGCTCGGCCCGAGCGACTTCCGCGGCGCTGGCGGCCATCGATGGGCTGACACCGAGACGTCGCAGCGCGGCAAGGACCGACGCCGTGTTGGCCGTTCCCGTCGGGACTACGACCAGGCTCATCGCAGGTTGCCCTTCGTGCTCGGCACGCCCGAGCCGCGAGATTCCACGGCCATTCGCAGCGCGAGAGCCAGTGCCTTGAAGGCCGACTCCGCCTTGTGGTGATCGTTGTCACCGCGAATCAGGTCGACGTGAAGCGCCATCCGGCCCTCCATCGCCAGACTGCGGAAGAAATGGACGATGTTCTCCGTGGAGACGTCTCCGATCTTCTCGCGATCGAAGCTCAAGGCGATCTCGGGCCAGGGGCGCCCCGAGAGGTCGACCACGGCACGCGCCAACGATTCGTCGAGCGGTGCATAGGCCGACCCGAACCGGGCCATCCCCGAGCGATCACCGAGCGCATCGTCGAGGGCTCGGCCCAGACCTATGGCGCAGTCCTCCACCGTATGGTGATCGTCGACCTCGACATCACCGGTCGCCCGGAGGCGAATGTCGATGCCGGAGTGCTTGGCGAACGTACCCAGCATGTGGTCGAGGAAGCCGAGACCACTGTCGACTTCGGCAATCCCATCGCCGTCGAGTCTGATGACGACATCGACCTCGGTCTCGGCGGTCTTCCTGCTCAGCTCTGCGGAGCGGGCTGCAGCTGGTTCACCAGACATCTGCCACCTCCAGCTCTCGGTCAGGGGCGAGAGCCGCCCACAGAACACCGAAGAGACGTTCGAACTCGTCGGCGTCGCCGGGCAGGCCGATGCGGACACACCGCTCCAGGCCGGGACGTCCCGGAAACCGTCGCAACCCCACACCCTGAGATGCGGCGTCAGCGACCAGCGACTCGGGCTCGGTTTCGGTGGCCAGGACGAAGTTTCCTTGTGATGGCAGGGGCCGGGCTCCCAGTTCCGACAGGAGGTCGATGAGACGTGCACGCTCTTCGACCACGGCTCGCACGAATCGCTCGGCCGGCTCCGACCCGGTCGTCAGCGAGTCGGCAGCCAGGGCAGCGGAGAGACCGGAGACGGCGTACGGCGAGCCGAAGCCCCTCACCTCACTCACGACACCGGCAGCTCCCAGCAGGTAGCCGACGCGCAGCCCGGCCAGGCCGAATGCCTTGGAGAGGGTGCGGATCACGACCACGTTTCGGTGGCTCAGAGCCACCGGCGTCAGATCGACGTCAGCGAAGTCTGTGTAGGCGGCATCGAGCACCACCAGAGGGAATCGACCGGCCAGTGCGAGCAGGTCGTCTTCCTCGATCGTCGAGCCGGTGGGGTTGTTCGGAGAGACGATGACCGCCATCTCGGCGTCGAACCCCTCGAGATCGTCGAGAGGAAGATCGCCATCCCACCACGGGATCTCCGCCAACGAGACTCCACACTGTTCGGCATAGCGGGGAATCATCTCGAAGGTCGGCGTGGTCGAGACGGCCCTCTTCCCCCGGCGGCTCAGAAACGTCCGGAAGATGGCGTCGTCTCCACCGGCTGTGACCAGGACCCGATTCTCGTCGACCTGGTGTCTTTCGGCGATGAGTCGAGCAAGACGACTCGTGTCGGGGTATCGCCTGGCCAGAGCCGCAACGGTTTCGACGTCGAGCTCGAGGACGCCGAGGTTCGGCTGCCCCTCGTTGCGGGAGAGATCGAGATCGATCGTCGACGGGAACGAAGGTGGCTCATAGACGCTCATGGGACGATCTGCTCCAACCGGGACACCACGATGTCGGTTGCGCCGCGTGTCTTGAGGAGGGGTATGAGACCGGGGAGCTCGACGCGGGGAACCGCTGCCTTCACGGCCAGCCCCCCCGACCCGTGGAGTGTCGCCACCGTCGGTTCCCTCATCGACGGGAGAATCTCGACTACGCGCTCGATGTCTTCGGGAGAGACGTTGAGCTCCACCATCGCCCTGTCTCTGGCTTCGAGCACCGAGCGGAGACTGACCACCAGCCCGTCGATAGCTACCTTCTTCCCCGGGTCGCTCATCGCAGCGCGGCTGGCGTAGAGACGGGTGGATGACCTCATCAGCTCATCGATGACCACGAGGCCATTGGCCGCCAGAGTGTCACCGGTGGCCGTGATGTCGACGATGACATCGGCGTCTTCGGGCGGGAAGACCTCGGTTGCGCCATACGAGTGCACAAACGTCGCCTCGAGCCCGCGCTCCCCGATCCAGGCCTTGCTGAGACGCTCCAACTCACTGGCCACCACCAAAGGGCCGTGGGGCAGGAGGCCGTCGACCAGGAACGACTCGGGCGCTGCCGCCACGACCCGGACGGGATCGAGACCCGTGTCGAGGAGCTCGACCAGATCGGCGGACTTCTCCGCCACCCAGTCGGCGCCGGCGAAGCCGATGTCCCTGGAGCCGGCAGCGAGCATCTCGACGATGTTCTGCGGCTTGAGCAGCTTCACCTCATACCCATCGACCGATGGGACCGGCCGATAGACACGGGGACCCGATCGGAGTTGGATTCCAGCGTCGGCCAGCAACGAGGACACACCCGCCTCGATGCGACCTTTCGGTATGGCGAGGTGGATCAGACCCTGTTCTGTGAATGGTTCGGGCATTGCGTGCCTTCCTGCGACGACTGCTGGGCCGGCATGCCCGATAAAACGAGAAACGCCGACCTTCGGTCGGCGTCTGTGTCTTGGTCTGGTTTGCCTCAGCTAAACACGATCAGCCGACCCGTTCCGGGTGGTGAAGGTGATGGCCGTGGGCAAACACACGTTTCATGAGCTCGCGAAGGTACAGGCTCGATCCCCAACTGGCAAGCTCGGGTCGCTGGCGGGGCCCCTCGTGGTGGTCGGAGTGCACAGTGTTGCGTTTTCCGCAACGAGGTGCACGCGGGTTCCGTGGTTGAGGGACGGAACCCCGGGTTTGCGATTACAGCGTGGCCCCCAGGTAGTTGGCCAGACGGAGCAGGTCGGCGAAGACTCCACCGGCGGTGACTGCGGGACCGGCTCCGGGCCCCTGCACGACGAGCGGGTTCTCCGAGTAGCGATCGGTCGTGAACTGAACGATGTTGTCGGTGAGCTTGATCCGGGCGAACGGGTGGTCGGTGTCGTAAGAGCGAAGCGCCACCTGGGTGCCCGTCTCCTCGTCGATGACGCCAACGAAGCGAAGGACCTGTCCCCTTGATCGCGCCTCCTCGACGACGTCGACCATCTCGTCATCATGATCGGGGATACGCTTCAGGAAGTCTTCGATCGAGCCTTCCTCCAGACCGGGCGGGATCAGACCCTCCACATCCATGTCCTCGAGGTTGGCGGCCATGCCCATCTCTCGGGCGAGGATGACGACCTTTCGAGCAACGTCCATGCCGGACAAGTCCTCTCTCGGGTCCGGCTCGGTGTAGCCCTGGTCCCGCGCCGCCTTGACGATCTCCGAGAACGGGACCGACCCGTCGAAGCTGTTGAACAGGTACGACAGGGTCCCGGAGAAGACACCTTCGATCCTCCGCACCCGATCGCCGGTCTGAACCAGGTCCCGCAACGTCTGGATGACGGGCAGGGCCGCGCCCACGGTGGTTTCGTAGAAGTAGTGGGCATCCGCCCTTCGGGAAGCCTGCTGCAGAGATTGGTAGTAGTCGAGATCGGCGGTGTTGGCCTTCTTGTTCGGGGTGATGACGTGGATCCCCTTGGCCAGCCAGTC
>DASUUP010000154.1:0-3752 GCA_036373995.1 Acidimicrobiia bacterium | reverse complement strand
GTAGGCGGCCGCGACCATCTTGTCGAACACGTCCTTGCGCTGGACCGGGTCCTCGATCGCGGCCAGCTCCTTGCGGAAGCCGAGCTTGACCGCTCCTTCGAGACCCATCGGGCCGAACTCCGAGGTGGGCCAGGCCACAGTGAATCGCGGCTCGTGGAATCCGCCCGCGGCCATGGCCTGAGCGCCGAGGCCGAACCCCCGTCTGGTGACGATCGTCCCGGTGGGCACCGAGAGCTCGGCGGCGGCCCGGAACATGTCGCCGGCTGCGCGAACGAGCCCCTCCGCTTCTGCGTCGGGGCCGACCATGAACCCGGGAGTGTCACAGAGAGACAGAACAGGCAACCCCCATCGATCGCACAGCCGTAGATGACGGGCAAAGCTGACGGCGGCGGCGTTGTCGATGGCGCCTGCGATATGAGACAGGTCGTTGGCGATGATCCCTATCGGCTGACCGTCGACACGGCCCAAACCGGTGATCGCCGCAGGGCCGTAATCCCGTCTCAACTCGATGAATGAGGCCTCGTCGAGGAGACCGAGAACGACGGACCGCATGTCGTAGAGCTGACGCCTGTTGGCCGGGACGATGTCGCGTAACGCGGTCTGGTCCGGCACACCACCGTCCCCCGCGGATCGACCGCGGGTGAGACCCACCAGCCTCCGGGCGACATCCACCGCTTCAGCGTCGTCCTTGACGAGGACGTCGATGACGCCGTTGCCGGCCTGCTCGTCGGCCGGGCCCACGTCGCCCGGTGAGAACCGACCCAGGCCGCCGCCTTCGATCATGGCCGGACCACCCATCCCGAGATTGGAGTCGGAAGTGGCGACGATGACGTCGCACTGACCCAGCAAGGCGGCATTCCCGGCGAAGCAGTAGCCGGTGTTGATGCCGATGGTGGGACCGGTGACCTCGGCGAACAGGCGGAACGCTCTCACATCGAGAAGAGACACGCCGTTCCAGTCGACATCTCCGGGCCGCCCCCCTCCCCCCTCGGCGAACAGGACGACCGGGAAACGGGTCTCGGTCGCCAGAGCGAACAGACGGTCCTTCTTGTGGTGGTTGCGGGCTCCCTGGGTCCCGGCGAGAACGGTGTAGTCGTACGAGACGACAATGGCCCGGTCGTCCCCCTCGGTCCCGGCATCGATTCGGCCGACACCGCCAACCATGCCATCTGCAGGCGTGTTGTGGATGAGATCGTCCACCCCTCGTCTGCTGGCCTGGGCGGCGATCGCCAGGGGGCCGTATTCCACGAAGTCGGTGCACAGGTCGGCGAGGTTCTCCCGGACCGTGCGACGCCCCCGTTCGTGACGTGCCGCCACTGCCTCCGGGCGCGCCTCATCGCGAGTGAGGGCGTGGCGCTCGGCGACCCGATCGAGCGCGGCCAGCTCGGAGTCGGGCTCAACTGCTGGATCAGCGGCATCGACATCGCCCGGCTGGATGCTGATCAAGGTATCGCCGGGCTCTACCGCGTCACCGAGGCTCACCTTTATCGCGGTGACCGATCCGGCCGACGTGGCGGTGACCAGATGCTCCATCTTCATCGCCTCGAGGACGATCAGGGTGTCTCCGACTCGCACCGGGTCGCCCAGCGCCACGGGAATCTGAGCTATGCGGGCTGGCAGCGGTGCCGAGACGTCCATGGGCGGATGATGCCACGAGACTCATATGAGGGGGTGACTCTGGGAGCCACCCCCTCAGCTCCGGGTAGGGAGCACCTGTTACAGCTAGATGGCCGCCCGAGGATGGCCCGCCCGAGTGGATCCGAAAGTGATTCCCGACGTGACAACGAAGTCCAGCGCTTGCTTCATTGCCCACTTCCTCTCGCTCGTCTCCCCGTCCCGCCTCCTAACGGATAGAGACTATCTCGCGCGGAGAGTGGTCACGTATGGGTACAGCGACCTATCCGAAGAGATCAGACCTGTTCCAGTGCCTGGTCCAGGTCGGCGATCAGATCCGAGACGTCTTCGATCCCCACCGACAGCCTGATCAGCCCCGGGGTCACCCCGATCGAGCGCTTGTCGGCGTCGGGGACCGTGGGCGGGCTCATCGTCCATGGATGACTGGCCAGAGACTCGGTACCACCCAGGGAGGTCGCCAGGCGCACGAGCTCCATCGCGTCGAGGAATCTGAAGGACTCGGGCTCGCCGCCGGCGATCTCGAACGAGACCATCGCACCGGGACCGAGACACTGTCGCTGGTATGTCTCGTAGCCAGGCTCGCCGGCTTCGAGCAGTGAGAGATGGCTGACCCGATTCACCTTCTCGTGCTCGAACAGGAAGCTGGCGATCTCGGTGGCGTTGGCGGTCTGCTGGGTGACCCTCAAGCGAAGCGTTTCCATGCTGCGGCCGAGAAGCCACCCCGTCGAAGGGCTAGGAGTCGTTCCGGTCTCGTATCGAGTCCGACGGAGCCGTGCGACGTCGTCGCTGCCTCCGCAAACCGCTCCGGCCATGAGATCGGAGTGACCCCCCAGATACTTGGTGGCGGAGTGCAACGAGAGATCGGCCCCGTGAACCAGGGGTTTCTGCCACACCGGCGAGAGGAAGGTGTTGTCGACGACCAGCCGTGCCTCGTGCCGGTCGGAAAGCTCGGCCGCCATGGCGATGTCAAACAGCTCGTTCGTCGGGTTGGCCGGGGTCTCCACATAGACCATCGCCAGGTCGTCTCCGCCGACGAGCGCCTCCAGGTCATCGATCGTGGCGTCGGATCGAAACGAGCGGGTGAAGACACCGAAGTCGGTGAGCAGCCCCTTCATCAGCGTCGACGTGCCCCCGTAAGCCGGCATCGAGTACAGGGCCAGCCGGCCGGGGCGCAGGAAGGTAAGTAGCACACTGGTGATCGCACCCATCCCGCTTGTGAAGATCGCCGCATCATCAGCCTCCTCCCATGCCGCGAGACGAGCCTCGGCCGGGGCGAGGTTTGGCGAGTCGAGACGGCTGTAGATGTAGCCGGCGTCCCGGTCGACTCCGTCACCGGGCGCGGCGTAGGCAGCCTCGAAGAATCTCTTGCCCTCCTCCGCTGTCTCGAACACATATGTGGAGGTCTCATAGATCGGTGGCTTCAGAGAACCCAGGTGCCTCATTGCATCGTGACCCAGCACCACCGACTCGGTATCGGGCTGGTGGCGGCGTTTCTCGTGGGACACGGGCCGAGACTACCGGCCGAATTCCCCGCCGAAACCACCACCCCACCCGATAATCGACGCCGTGGACCAGCTCGCCGAGAACCTCAACATCGATCCTGAGACTCTGAGCAACCTCGTCCGCACCCTGGCCGCGATCGCAGTCGTCCTGATTCTGCGGCGCGTCGCCCGCCGCATCGTCGTCAGCAACGTCGAGGACACCGAGACCAGCTACCGCGCCAACAAGATCATCAACTACACGGCAACGGGGATCCTTCTCGTCACCGTGGCGTTCATTTGGGTAGACGCCTTCGACAACCTGCCCACCTATCTCGGCCTGGTGTCGGCCGGTGTCGCCATCGCGCTGGCGGACGTGCTGAAGAACATGGTGGGCTGGCTGTACATTCTGAGTCGCAGGCCCTTCCAGGTGAGCGATCGGATCGAGGTAAACGGGTTCAAGGGCGACGTGGTCGACATCAGGCTCTTCCGTTTCTCGTTGATGGAGATCGACGGCTGGGTCGACGCCGAACAATCCACTGGTCGGCTCGTCCACGTCCCCAATGGAGTGGTGTTCAACAGGGAGGTGGCCAACTACACGGAGGGCTTCGGCTTCATATGGCACGAGGTGCCCGTGTT